>NZ_JBEXLC010000022.1:0-78586 GCF_040609795.1 Nocardia sp. NPDC004604 | reverse complement strand
ACTACCTAAGTTTATTTTAATACCGGTTCCCCACCCCCGGTGGTGGCTTAGTACCGCCGGTGTTGACACAAACAATGCCGCCGCGGGCTTGTTGGGCACTTAAGAAGACCTTGCAGATGAAAAACCGCAGGTAGAGACGCTACTTATGGGTGATCACGACAAGTTTGCAGCACGTCGGCGCGAATCGGCGGATGATGGGAAATGAGGGCACCAAGGAGATTGGAGCGGTGATGGAGACCCTGGTTGTCTGGGTGCTGGCCTGCCTGCTTTATTGGTGGGGCCTGTTGTAGTTCCGAAGCTCGGGGCCCGTCGAATCCTGCCCCCATATAACGAAACGGCTCCGCCTCCGACTGAAATGGTCAGGGGCGGAGCTGTTTTCGGAACGCTCGTCAGCGAGCGCGCATCGGCTCGGCTGGGTCAGCCCTCGAGTCCGGCGCGGACACCTTCCTCGACGCGCTTGCCGAGATCCTGGTCCACGTTCTTCCAGTACTCGAAGACACGGGACAGTACGGGCTCGCGCACGCCGCCGAGCACATGCCCAACGATATTGCCCACCAGGCGATCCCGTTGATCGTCGTCGAGAACCTCACGCACCAGCGTGCCCGCCTGGGTGAAATCGCCGTCCTCGGCGTGCTCGAAATACCCCGCCCGCACAGCGCTCACCCACCCCGTCGGCTCCGCCGACTGCCGTCCCCCAGCGGTCGGGTCGAACTCCCAGATGCCGCCATCGGGCGCCTGCTCGGGGTCGGCGTGCGGGCCGCCGAACGAATTCGGCGCGTAGACGGGCACATTCGCGTCGTTGTAGTCGTAGCGCATCGCACCCTCCTTGGAGTAGGAGTTCACCCCCGCGACCCTGGCCCGGTTCGGCGGCAGCTGCGCGTAATTGGTGCCGATGCGGTAGCGGTGTGCGTCCGCGTAGGCGAATACCCGGCCGAGCAGCATCTTGTCGGGTGAGAAGCCGATGCCGGGAACGACATTCGAGGGTTCGAAGGCGGCCTGCTCGATATCGACGAAGTAGTTGCCCGGATTGCGGTTCAGCGTCCACTTGCCGACCTCGATCAGCGGGTAGTCCCGATGCGACCACACCTTCGTCAGATCGAACGGGTTGAAGCGATAGCCCTCGGCCTCGGCGACCGGCATGACCTGCACATACAGCGTCCAGCTCGGGAACTCACCGCGCTCGATGGCCGCGTAGAGATCGCGGCGGTGGTAGTCGCCGTCGGCACCGGCGAGGCGGTCGGCCTCGGCCTGGGTCAGGTAGTCGATGCCCTGATCGGTCTTGAAGTGGTATTTCACCCAGAAGCGCGCACCGTCGGCATTGATCCACTGGTAGGTGTGCGAACCGTAGCCGTTCATGTGCCGATAGGTCTTCGGGATGCCGCGGTCACCCATCAGCCAGGTCACCTGGTGGGCCGTTTCCGGACGCAGGGTCCAGAAATCCCACTGCATGTTGTTATCGCGGAGTCCGCTGCCGGGCAGGCGCTTCTGTGAACGGATGAAGTCGGGGAATTTGATCGGATCCTTGATGAAGAAGATCGGGGTGTTATTGCCGACGAGGTCGTAGTTGCCGTCCTCGGTGTAGAACTTCACCGCGAAACCGCGCGGATCACGCCAGGTGTCCGGGCTGCCCTGCTCGCCAGCGACGGTGGAGAACCGGACCAGCGATTCGGTTCGCGCACCCGGCTGGAACAGCTTGGCCTTGGTGTAGCGGCTGACATCGTTGGTGACAACCAGCTCGCCGAAGGCGCCAGCACCCTTGGCGTGCACGATGCGCTCGGGTACCCGCTCCCGATTGAACTGGGCCAACTTCTCGATCAGGTAGTGGTCGTGCAGCAGGATCGGGCCCTGTGTGCCCGCGGTGAGCGATTCGTTATCGCTCTGGACCGGCGTTCCGGCATTTGTGGTTGTCGGCTTGGTCATTGCAGCCTCCTCAGCTCGTACGGCAATTCGGGCACAGTCCCCAGAAGACGACCTCTGCCTCGTCGATGACGAACCCGTTGGCGTCCTCGGGTTCCAGACAGGGGGCACTGCCCACGACACAGTCGATATCCACGACCGTGCCGCAGCTTCGGCACACCAGATGGTGATGGTTGTCTCCGGTCCGGGTCTCATAGCGCGCGGGCGAACCGGCTGGCTCGATGCGCCGCAGGATTCCGGCGAGCACGCAGGCCCGAAGCACGTCGTAGACGGCCTGCGTGGATACCGATCCCAATTTCTCCCGGACGGCGGCGGCCACTCGATCGGCATCCGAATGCGGTCGAGCCGCGACCGCATTCAACACCGCGACCCGCGCGGCCGTGACCCGCAGGCCAGCCGCGCGCAGCTGGGCTGGTGGATCGGTGGCGTTGGTGTGCATGGAACCGATGATGGCCCGCTTTCTTGAGTAAGTCAAGAAAGCGATCTTCTAAAGATTAGCGGGCAGACGGCCCATCGCACGCATTTCGGCGCACACCCGATCCGCCAGCGGGACGCCGATGCTCTCATCGGAAACCGCTGGCGCGCCTCCTCGAAATTGCCCGCATTGCGATGGACATGCCCGAGTCCCCACAGCGACCGGACCTCGGACTCGAATCGCGGCCTGCGGTTGGGTTGATCCGGCCGAGCGCAGGTCCCACGCCGACCACACATTGTGATCCAGTTCACATTCAGCCACGCGGAATAAGTCGGGATGGTGGGTGGTTGATCAGCACTGTCGGCGTCCGGACAGCCCCGGGCCTCACCCCATTTGTCGCTTCGAGCGACCACTCGCCGAGAGGCGCTTGTGGGACGTCGGCACCGGAGTCGTGACGCTGGCGTGGCGTCCGGAGACTCAGCGCCGCCAGGTAACCGCAGGTTCCTGGCGGCGTTCTGCATTTCCCGGGCGGCCCGATTCGTGGTTCGCGGTGGTGTGACCGATGATGCAGCCATGGCAACGCACGGCGATGCGCTCCGGCGCAGGCTCGGGCTCACCGATTCGGTGATCATCGGGCTCGGATCGATGGTCGGCGCTGGCATTTTCGCGGCGCTCGCCCCCGCGGCCGCTGCGGCGGGCGACTGGTTACTGCTCGCATTGGCGGTTGCCGCGCTGCTCGCGTACTGCAACGCGACGTCCTCGGCGCGGCTGGCGGCGTTATATCCGGTGTCGGGCGGCACCTATGTGTACGGACGCGAGCGCCTGGGTGCGTTCTGGGGATATCTGGCCGGGTGGGGTTTCGTCGCGGGTAAGACGGCCTCATGTGCGGCGATGGCGCTGACGGTCGGCAGCTACGCGTGGCCGGAACATTCGCGGGTCATCGCGGTCGCGGCGGTGGCTGCGGTCACCGCGATCAACTACACCGGGGTGCAGAAATCGGCGCTGGCCACGAGGATCATCGTGGCCGCGGTGCTGGCCGTGCTCGCGCTGGTGGTCGGGGTGGGATTGTTCGGAAGTCATTCCGCCGCAACGGATCTGCCGGACCGGATCGGGCCGCGCGGGGTATTGGCGGCGGCGGGTTTGCTGTTCTTCGCCTTCGCGGGATATGCCCGCATCGCCACCCTCGGCGAGGAGGTGCGCGATCCGCGGCGCACGATTCCGCGGGCCATCATGATCGCGCTCGGGCTCGCACTCGCGGTATATGCGCTGGTTGCGGTGGCGGTGCTCGAGGTACTCGGATCCGCAGGTCTCGCGCATGCGATCGACCCGCTGGCCAGGGTCGTCTCGGCTGCGGGGGTACCGGGCTCGGCACCGGTTGTCCGGGTCGGCGCGGTGCTCGCGGCGGCCGGATCGCTGCTCGCACTGATTCTCGGGGTCTCGCGCACAGTGCTGGCAATGGCGCGCGACCGCCATCTGCCGGGCGCGCTGGCCGCGGTGCATCCCCGCTTCGGCGTCCCGCATCGGGCGGAATTGGCGGTCGGTGCGGTGGTTGCGGTCGTGGCCGG
This sequence comes from Nocardia sp. NPDC004604, assembly GCF_040609795.1. Taxonomy (NCBI): domain Bacteria; kingdom Bacillati; phylum Actinomycetota; class Actinomycetes; order Mycobacteriales; family Nocardiaceae; genus Nocardia; species Nocardia sp. NPDC004604. The sequence goes on along the minus strand of NZ_JBEXLC010000022.1, from coordinate 74,689 downwards.
AACCTTCGATCTGCGTGCGGCCATCGGCTTTTCATCGTTCACGGTGCTCGTGTACTACCTGATCGCCAATGTCTCGGCCGCGACATTGACCGCCGCCGAAAATCGTCCGGCACGCTGGGTGCCGATTGCCGGTGCGGCCGGATGCGTGATCGTCGGGCTGTCGCTACCCGTCGGCTCCGTACTGGCCGGGCTCGCGGTCCTCGCCGTTGGCGGCTGTTGGTACGCCGCACGTAGTCGGTCCGCGCGCAGTTGAATTGCCGTGTGACCCGCCTGGTGTCACACGGAATGACCGCTGACCGCGGCAGGAATCCGGCTCAGGCGGAACGGCAATCGCCATTCGAAACCGGCCGTGCGCTGGGATGTGACTCGGTGATGGCAGCACCCGAGGCGGACGACCGCTGATCGCGGCACCTACGTGTGACAGCAGCCGATCTCGCGCAGCGCCGATCCGGGGGCATCGAGATCCACGGCATCTGGCGCCCGGTATCGCAACCACACGACCGCTGAAGGGCGCGAATCCGGCGCGGCCGGACGGGCAATCACCATTTGGGTCAGCCCTCGTCACAGACATCGGCGGCGTGTCGCCTGAGACGCCACTCGGCCCACGCCATTCACGGCACATGGTTGCAACAGCACCCGGCGCCGCTCGGCATGACCGCCGAAGGCGAGCGTCGGGAATGCGGTGGGGCCACATCCGCCTGTTGCGCAGTGTGGCGGGGATCAGCGCGATAGCCTCATGCGCATGGGGCGCATCTACGGATTCCTGGCCGGAATTGCGGCGGTATCGCTGGTGGCGGGGGGTGTTTTCGCGGGCGGGGCGCAGGCGGAGACGGGTTCTCAGGTGACGTGCGGGGTGTCGTCCGGGCGGGAGTTGGAGCGGGCGGCGCCGGAGCAGGTCGGGTTGGATTCGGAGCTGCTGGCGCAGGCAATGGCGTTCGCGGCCGGGCGCAATCGGTTGAATGTGCAAGTTTTCCGGCACAATTGCCTGGTCGGCGAGGGGCCGACGAATGAGCAGACCGGGAATGTCGCCTGGAATATCTGGAGCGCCACCAAGAGTATTGTTTCGCTGCTCGCCGGAATTGCATGGGATCAGAGCAAACTGGATATCGCTGCGCCGATCGGCCGGTATCTGCCGCCGGGGCTCGGTGATGCGCAGCACCGGTCGATCACGGTGGAGGATCTGCTCACCGAGACCTCCGGAATGAAGGTGGGTGTGCTCACCGAGGGCGCCACCGGCGTGATTCCGGTCGATCCAAATAGTGCCGTGCAGGCGCTCGGGGTGCCGCTGGACAATCCGCCGGGTGCGGTATTCAGCTACAGCCAGCGCAATGTCGACCTGCTCTCCTATGTCATCGAGTTGGCCGTCGGTGAGCCGTTGCAGCAGTTCGCCCAGCGTGAGCTTTTCGATCCGCTCGGCATCGAACGCGGAGATTACTACTGGGCGCGCGATCGTGCCGGGCACACCTACGGATACGCCCATCTGATGATCCCGCCGAACGATTTCGCCAAACTCGGTCTGCTGGTGAGCAATAACGGACGCTGGGGCGCACAGCAACTCGTCTCCCAGGCGTATCTGCGCAAGGCACACCAGCCGTCGCGCGCGAACAAGTGCTACGGCTATCTGTTCTGGGTCGGGCCGGGCTGTGCGGAGACCCCCCACTTCCTGCCCGCCGATGTGTACATGATGGCCGGACTCGGCATGCAGAACGTCTTCGTCGTGCCGAGTCTGGATTTGACGGTGATGTGGACCGGCGTCTTCGGAAATGTCAGCAGCGAGGGCATTTTGGGGAGCGTGCAGGACACCGCGGAATTGCCGCACGAATTCTTCCGCCGGCTGTTCGCGGCGTTCCAGGACAATCGGGTGCCCGATCCGGGTCCATATGTGGAGCCGCCGCTGGTCCTGGATCCGAACCGATTCGTGGATACGAATATCCTGCTCGCGGTCTTCGGCGTCGGACCGGCCGCGTATCCGGGCTGCAACGTCTTCGGCTGCCTGAACTATCCGTTGTCGCCACCGTTCGCGGATACCGCACCCGGATGTGTCATCCAGGTCTGCCAGGGTCCGGATCCGCGCACGCCGGGGATCCGCTGAATCACATGCAGTGCGATGCCGTCCGCCGCGCATTTGCGTGGTCCGCAGCCGAAGCAGGTCGATATGCAGCGGCAAGGGCCGTCGGACATGGCGTGATTCAGGGATTGCGCTGATGCGCAGCTCGGCGCGCTGCGCCTCGGTGAGACCGGATCCGAAACGGGTAGCGACGATTTCGCTGGCCCGGTGCGCGGTGGCGAGGACGAAGAAGTAGGCCTCGGGTTCCCATGCGTGATAGCGCCGACCGACGTGGTCGACGCCGCCGATGCCCATGTGCATGGCCCGGACATCGCGGCCGTAGGCGGCGGTGTCGTCGCCGTAGCAGGGCAGGGCGAGGCGTGACTACTTCGCACACGGTAGACCTTGTGCCCGATAGGCACTCGATATGCGGAAGCCGAATTCCCCACGGTCGGCACGCGAGTCGGGCAGGCCGCGCTCTCGACCATCCACTGGCCCGAAAGCACTGCGCCACCCTTATCGCACGCAGGCTTTCGTCCCACACATATCGTGACTACCTCGCACACGGTAGAATTCCGTAGAGCTTGTGCGAGGTAGTCACGGCTTATGCGGGAAGTCACAGGGGGGTGAGCCAGGCGTGGTGGGTGTCGGTGCGTAGGGCGGCAGCGTGGCGTTTGCGGAGGGTTTGGGTGAGGGGGCCGGGGTGGCCGTTGGCGATGAGGCGGCCGTCGACTTCGGTGACGGGGGAGGTTCCGGAGGAGGTGCCGGTGACGAAGACTTCGTCGGCGATATAGAGCTCGGTGAGGTCGATGGTGCGCTCGACGACCGGGATGCCGTCCTCGGCGGCGAGGGTGAGGATGGTGCGGCGGTTGATGCCGTCGAGGATGTCGCAGGACACATCCGGGGTGATCAGGGTGCCGTTGCGGACGAGCAAAATATTGGCGGCGCTGAGTTCACAGACATGGCCGTTGCCGTCGAGGAAGATGCAGTCGTCATAACCGCTGTCGATGGCATCCTGTTTGGCGAGCACGGAATTGACGTACGCACCATTGACTTTCGCCCGTGAGGGAATCGCATTGTCCGGAATGCGCCGCCACGGACTGGATTTCAGGCGCATACCGTCCTGGGGCACGATCGGCACCGCTCCGTAGACAAAAATGCTCACCTGAATCGCGCATCCACGGACCCGGGTGCCAGGAATCGATTCGACGACATGCACTGTCGCGCGAACGAATACATCCTCAGTCGGCGCATTGGCGGCGATCAGATCGATGACCGCGGTGCGGAATCTGGCGAAGTCCCATTCGGCGGCGAACCGGTCGATGCCGATGATCTTGCAGGATTCCTCGAGTCGCCGGAAATGGTCGTCGAGTCGAAATGCGGTGCGTGCCGATCCATCCACATGCACTGGGAACACCGTGTACACACTCAGGCCGTACAGCACTGCCGACGATGCCACACCGACCGACGCCGCCTGCGCGTCAACGATCCGGTCCCCGAAGTACACCTGTGGATAAGGATTTGCCATCGGCGCAGGCTAGCAGTCGGAACCCGGCCGGTGCGACGGTATTTTCGGACCCCGGGCGCCAGTACCCCGTCCAGACAAATCGCTGCACCGCCCACTTCGGCTGCTCGCCGAGCGTAGTCATGTGGCGTCGGCCTGAGTGACCACCATTCGACTACCTTCGACCGCCCCCTGGACCCAGGGGGGCGATATGGCAGGAGCTATCTGGACGCGACACTAGCCGGTACACGAGCTGGGCGAGGCACGCCTGCATCCGGGCGGCCACGAGACAGTTCGACCTTGCCGTCCTGGATGCCGGGGCATGCGTATGGGGATCACCCGGGCGCTGATCACTAATCGACAAGATGGGCGAACCACGCCGCATCCATGTGGCCACAAAACAATCTGACCTCAGCCCCTGGACGCCGGGGGATGCGCTTACGAATCACCCCGGCGCTGATCACTTCTCCACAAGACGGGCGAACCGCGCGGTATCCATGTAGTCGCGGAACAGCGTGACCTTGCCGTCGCGCACGCGAATCACATTGACGGAGGTGCGAACCCGCGCCCGCTCGGCACCGGGCACCGTCATATCCACCTCGTTCTCCACGAAAACCACCTCGGGATCGGCTGTTTCGTACACCTGTGGATAGATCCCGTGCACCTCGATAGCCGAAATTCCGGACCAGCGCTGCGCGAGATGCGCCCGGATCTCCTCGCGCCCGACCAGCCGGTTGGGCATGCCGGGTATGACGAAGGGGATCTCGAATACCGCATCCGGTGCCATCAACTCGACGAATGCATCGGCATCACGGGCAGGCAACTCGCGGAAGATCCGTTCGACCAGCTCACGCGGGCTTTCCACCGAAGTCTCGACCATGAAAACACCTTCTTCAGTTAAGCGGAACGTTTACCCCGTTTATGATCCGGAACGGCCGCCCCGCTTGTCAATGGTTTCGGTAAACTCGTCCCTCGTGACCGGGCGCAGCAACAGAACCCAAGACACCACAACACCGGTCGCACCGGAATCGAGCGCCAGCGAGGTGCGAGCTGTGACCGATCGCGAGGAACCACGCCCGTTGCGCGCCGATGCACGCCGCAATCGCGACCGGGTACTCGCCGCGGCGCAGGCGGCATTCGCCGAGGAAGGCATTTCGGTGCCGCTGGATGAAATCGCCCGCCGCGCCGGCGTCGGCGCGGGCACCGTCTATCGCCACTTCCCCACCAAGGAAGCCCTTTTCCAGGCCGCGATCGTGGACCGCGTCGAGCGCATGATCACCCACGCCCGCGACCTGTCCACCGCCCCCGACCCGGGCCGCGCCTTCTTCGATTTCCTCGACAGCATGGTCACCGAGGGCGGCGTCAAACGCGACCTCGCCGACGCCGTCGGCGGCCACGACTCCCCCGGCTACCTCGGTCCGGTCCGCGACCTGAACGCCGCCATCAGCGAACTACTCACCCGCGCACAACAATCCGGTGCCGTACGACCCGACATGGACATAACCGACCTCATGCGCCTTCTGAAAGGCGCCTTCCTGGCCGCCCACGAGACCGGCGCCACAAAGGAACAACGCCACCGCACCTTCACCATCGTCTTCGACGGAATGCGCCCCCACCCCCAGCCCCACCTGGACAGGTGATCACCATGCTCTGATGCAGGCAATCATCGAGAAGGCACTGCATCAGCGCATTCTCGTTGTGCTTAACCTCCACGCGTTGCTTGTCGGATGTGCTGCGGCTGGACTTGGACGAGTGTGCCTTGGATAGATCGACGCTTACGACGAACTCCTTCGCGACCTTCAGGGCCGATCGAAATCGCTATTTCAGCCCTGGACATCCCTGAGGACAGGGAGCCGGGATGTGTGCCTGTGACCAGGTGATCGCGGATGCCTCCTCATCGGGGTGGCGCACCGCGGAGTTCGATGTCCGTGACGGTGATCGGGCGGATCGGGACGGCGGCGTCTTTGTCCAGGTCGTCGTAGTCCAGGCCCAACCGGTGCGGTAGGTGGAATGCCTCGGTGGGCAGTCGGTCCTCCCGTGATCGATCCGCCAGATCCTGACCACGGGGGCGGGCCTGCAACTCGGTCCCGGTGATGCGGTGAGTGGACAGCCACATTTCCCATACATTGATGCCGACCGATCCGCCTCGGGTGATGGAGTATGTCGGGCATGGGCAGCGACCAGCACGAACATTGGGATCAGACCTACCGATCCCACCCCGGCATGTACGGCGAACAGCCCTCCGAAGCCGCCGTCCACGCCGGCGACGTTTTCCGCGCCGCCGGGGTCCACGATGTTCTCGAACTGGGTGCCGGGCACGGACGCGATGCGCTCTACCTGGCCCGATCCGGGTTTCAGGTCACCGCTACCGATTTCAGCACGGTCGGGTTGACCCAACTACAGGCCGCCGCCGAAACCACCGGCGTCAGCACTCGGGTGCAGGCGATCGAACACGATGCGCGCGAACCGATCCCCTTGCCCGACAACACATTCGACGGCGTGTTCGCCCACATGCTGCTGTGCATGAATCTGTCGACCGACGACATCCTCGCGCTGACCGCCGAAATCCGCCGAGTCCTGCGACCGGGAGGAACCTTCGTCTACACCGTCCGCCACGTCGGCGACGCACACTACGGCAACGGCATCGCATACGGGGACGACACCTACGAGCACGGTGGATTCGCCGTCCATTTCTTCACCCGGGCCCTGGTCGACCAGGTCGCCGAAGGATGGCACCTGACCCAGATCCACTCCTTTGCGGAAGGCGAATTGCCCCGCCGCCTGTGGCGCATCACCCAAACCCTGCCAACGTAGCGGAGAGCCTCATCGACAGCCATGGGTCGATCGAGTCCAGATCGGATCACATCCAGCGGCCCGGCCGACATCTCGTCGCGCGACCGGTGCGCCGAAGTCCGCACCCGACAGCAGGACTCGATGTTCATGATCCGACAATGTCATTCGCGGTGCACGCCACCATGAACTGAGTCTCATCGACCCTATGGGCTGCTGGGTACGGCACCGTATAAGCGTTGCGATCTTCGGAGCGCCGAATACCGAATGGACCGTTCGGATCTCGTGATCGGAACGGCCCGCGCGGTCAGAGGTCAGCGCTGGGCCAACAGGACTTCGGCGATTTGAATGGTGTTGAGGGCGGCACCCTTCCGGAGGTTGTCACCCGAGATGAACAGCGCGAGGCCGCGGCCATCGGGGACGCCCGGATCCCGGCGGATGCGGCCGACGAGCGAGTCGTCCTTGCCTGCGGCGGCCAAGGGGGTGGGCACGTCGGTGAGCTGGACACCGGGGGCCTTGGCGAGGATTTCCTTGGCGCGCTCGACCGAAATCGGTTCGGCGAATTCGGCATTCACCGACAGCGAGTGGCCGGTGAAGACCGGGACGCGCACGCAGGTGCCGCTGACCAGCAGGTCGGGCAGGCCGAGGATCTTGCGGCTCTCATTGCGCAGCTTCTGGTCTTCGTCGGTTTCGAAGGAACCGTCGTCGACCAGCGAACCGGCGAGCGGGATCACATCGAAGGCGATCGGCGCGACGTACTTGTTCGGGGCCGGGAACTGCACCGCACTGCCGTCGTGCACCAGCTTTTCGGCATCGTCGACCACGGCGCGCACCTGCGAGGCCAGCTCCTCGACACCGGCCAGACCGCTGCCGGAGACCGCCTGGTAGCTCGAAACGACCAGGCGCTGCAGTCCGGCCACCTCGTGCAGCGGCTTGAGCACCGGCATCGCAGCCATGGTGGTGCAGTTCGGGTTGGCGATGATGCCCTTGACCAGATTGCGGGTCTGCTCCGGATTCACCTCGCTGACGACCAGCGGGACCTCGGGATCCTTGCGCCAAGCCGACGAGTTATCGATCACGGTGACACCGGCCGCCGCGAAGCGCGGGGCCTGCACCCGGGACATGGTGGCGCCCGCGGAGAACAGCGCGATATCCAGGCCGGTGGGATCGGCGGTCTCGGTGTCCTCGACCACGATTTCGCCGCCGCGCCACGGCAGGGTCTTACCCGCCGAGCGGGCCGAGGCGAAGAAACGCACCTCATCGGCCGGGAAGTTGCGCTCCTCCAGCAGTTTTCGCATGACGGCGCCGACCTGTCCGGTCGCGCCGACGACTCCTACCCGTACGCCCATCACTGTGCCCCTTTCGACTTGACCTGGAGCGCTGCGTGGTTGCGCCGCGCTGCCGCCTCCGCGCTCGACCCGGTCAAGTCAGCGTCCTGTTCCCGCGTGGACGACGGCGACCTCGTCGCCGCCCAGATCGAAGGCCTTGTGCAGCACCTGCACGGCCTCGTCCAGTTCGGTGTCCTTGACCAGCACCGAGATCCGGATCTCGGAGGTGGAGATGAGATCGATGTTCACACCCGCATTCGCCAGCGCCTCACAGAAGGTGGCGGTGACGCCTGGATGGCTCTTCATACCCGCGCCGACCAGCGAGACCTTGCCGATGTGGTCGTCGTAGAGCACCTGCGAGAAACCGATCTCGTCTTGACGCTTGGTCAGCATCTCCACCGCACGCGCGCCCTCGGTCTTGGGCAGGGTGAAGGTGATATCGGTCTTGCCCGTCTCGATCTTGGAGATGTTCTGCAGGACCATATCGATATTGATCTCCGCGTCGGCGATCGCGCGGAACACCTTGGCGGCGTAGCCCGGTTCGTCCGGCAGTCCGACCACGGTCACCTTGGCCTCGCTGCGGTCGTGCGCGACGCCCGTGAGGATTGCTTGCTCCAAGGGGATGTCCTCCATCGATCCATAGACGTAGGTGCCGGGCTTGTCGGTATAGGACGAGCGCACATGCACCGGAACGTTGTAGCGGCGCGCGTATTCCACGCAGCGCAGCATGAGTACCTTCGCGCCGCAGGCCGCGAGCTCGAGCATCTCCTCATAGGAGACCTGCTCCAACTGCTGGGCGTCGGGCACGATCCGCGGGTCGGCGGTGAAGACGCCGTCCACATCGGTGTAGATCTCGCAGACGTCGGCGTGCAGCGCTGCGGCCAGCGCGACCGCGGTGGTGTCGGAACCGCCGCGGCCCAACGTGGTGACATCGCGGCTGTCCTGGCTGACGCCCTGGAATCCGGCGACCAGCACGACCAGCCCCTCGTCCAGCGCGACGCGGACCCGGCCGGGGGTGACGTCGATGATCTTGGCATTACCGTGCGATCCGGTGGTGATCACACCCGCCTGCGAGCCGGTGAACGAGCGGGCCTCGGCACCGAGCGAGTGAATGGCCATGGCGACCAGCGCGTTGGAGATGCGCTCGCCGGAGGTGAGCAACATATCCATTTCGCGGGCGGGCGGCGCTGGCGCCACCTGCTGGGCCAGATCGAGCAGTTCGTCGGTGGTATCGCCCATGGCCGAGCAGACGACCACCACATCGTGGCCCTGCTTCTTCGTTTCGACGATCCGTTCAGCGACGCGCCGGATGCGCTCGGCGGTTGCTACCGAGGATCCTCCGTACTTCTGAACCACGAGAGCCACGACAGGGTCCTCCAAGATCGACAAACAGCTGCTAACAGCTCCCCAGAGTACCGGCCGAGGTCTATCTAATTTGCTGGTACCTCCCGGCCTGGCAGCGTCGAGGGGGCCTGACGCGAGTCGATCTTGATGCCGATCGCTGCCATGAGCGGGTGCGTTTTCGTGTTCTGGAACGCGGCGATCAGCCACTCGCCGTGCTGGCCAAAGACAACCGTCGTCTGCACCTTCATGGCACGGCGGGTGCGGCGCTGCCGGGGCTCGAGCAGCCAGCCCCGGCCGTACGCGAGCACCGCATCCGGCGTGCGAAACCGAATCCGGATAGCTCCACCGCCACATCCGAGGAGGACGATGGACGCCATGAAGAGCACGGTGATCGAGGTGACCACGGGACGATCCGAGGTCGTATACGACCTCACCCCGCAGTGTGCGTCATTCGCGCGGGAGGCGGGCGCGGACGGACTCCTGCACATCTTCGTACCGCACGCCACGGCCGGGATCGCCATTATGGAACTCGGTGCGCGCAGCGATGACGATCTACTCGCCGCACTGCGCGACCTGCTGCCCGCCGATGATCGCTGGCGGCACGCCCACGGCTCGCGCGGGCACGGACGCTCACATGTGATGCCCGCGCTGATCCCGCCCTACGCCACCGTTCCGGTCATCGGCGGTGCGCTGACATTGGGCACCTGGCAGTCGATCGCGCTGGTCGATCTGAATGTCGACAATCCGGATCGGGAAGTGCGCCTGTCGTTTCTGCGCGGCTAACCGGAGCCAGCGCCGGGTGCGAGCCGGGCGAGTTCGGTGCGATCGGCGATCCCGAGCTCGGCGTAGACATGGGCCAGATGCGTTTCGACGGTGCCGCGGCTGATGAACAGGCGCGCGGCGAACTGCGGATCGGTCAGGCCGGAGACCGCATGATCGTCGGACGGCCGGTGCTGCCAACGCCCTTCGCGCCGACACCAGACCATCGCATCGGCGGGCCGTACGGAATCGAGTTCCCGCAGGGCGTGCACCCGCTCCCAGCCGGGGACGAACGGCGGTGTCTCCGCACCGTCGACGAGCCGACGCCTCAGGCCCTGGTCAGCCAGGTGACCTGGGTGCCGTTACCAAGCTCCGTGCGCTCGGTCGGCGTGAACAGCGTCGGATCGAATTCACCTGCGAAAGCCGGGGTTCCGCTACCGGCGACCACCGGATAGCTCTTGATGACGAGTTCATCGATCTCGCCGAGCAGTTGCGCGGCGAGTTTGCCACCACCCGCCAGCCAGATGTCCATGCCGTCCTCCTGCTTCAGGCGACGAACCAGCCCGACGGGATCGCTGTCGACCAGCTCCACCGTCGGATCGTCGATGCGGCCGGGGGAGCTCGACACGATGTACTGCCGCATATGGGCGTATGGACTGGTCAGGCCGACGGCCAGGCCCGGGGCGTAGGTGCCCCGGCCCATGACCAAAGTGTCGAACTTCTGGTTCGGAGCATCGACCGCCAGCCCGATATGCGGGCGCACATGGCTGGGCAGTGTCTCCGGGTACTCGGCTTTCAGCCAGTCCCACATGTCGTCACCGACCGGATAGAAGCTGATGTCATCGCCGGGACCCGCGATGTAGCCGTCGAGGGACATGCCGACGAAGTAGACGAGTTTTCGCATACCGATACCTCTTTCGTGCCGCTGGATGGTCAGGCCCGGGAGAACCAGGTGACCTGGGCGCCATTGCCGAAGTCCCGGCGCTGGGTGGGTGTGAACAGGGTGGGGTCGAATGCGCCCGAGAAGGCGGAGATGCCGCCACCCGCGACGACCGGATAGCTCTTGATGATCATCTCGTCGAGCTCGTCGAGCAGCGCCCCGGCCAGCTTGCCGCCGCCGCACAGCCAGATATCGCCGCCCTCTTCGGTTTTCAACCGCCGCACCAGAGCGACCGGATCGCTCGCGACCACCTCGACCTTCGGATCGTCGATCGGTCCGAGGGTGCTCGAGATGACGTACTGCCGCATATGCGCATATGGGCTGGTGACGCCCTCCGACAGCGCGGGTTCATAGCTCGCCCGTCCCATCAGGACGGTGTCGAAGCGCTCGGCCGGTTCGTCCACCGCCCTCCCGAAGTGCGGTCGCGCGGGACTCGGCACGAAGTCCGGGTACCGCTCGTTGATCCAGGTCGTCATCTCGGCGTCCATTGGATAGAAGTCGTACTCCCCCGCCGGACCCGCGATGTAGCCGTCGAGCGATACGGCCACGTAGTAAACAAGCTTTCGCATATCAAAACCGCCTGATCCGTTGTACTCTGTATGTAGTGATCTGAAGGTAGTACTACGAATGGAGTGGTGTCAAGTGCGGACAAATCCGGAGCGACGGCAGGCGCTGCTCGACGCGGCGCTCGAGGTACTGGCCAAGGAGGGAGCCCGCGGGCTCACCTTCCGGGCGGTGGACAAGGAGGCCGCGGTGCCCGCGGGTACAGCGTCGAACTACTTCGCCAGCCGCGACGACCTACTCACCCAGGCGGGCGGCCGCTTCTATGAGCGCTTGGCGCCGAGCGCGGCGACCATGGCCGAACTCACCACCGGCCCGAAGACGCGCGCGCATATCACCGACTTGATGCGGGAGCTGGTCGGCCGCATCGAGGCGTTCCGCACCGGCTACCTGGCCATGCTCGAGCTGCGCCTGGAGGCAACCCGGCGACCGGAGCTGCGCGCGGTCATGACCGAGGCGGTGCGCGCGGATCTGGAATTCAATGTGCGCAACCACCTCGAGGCCGGAATGCCCGGCGACGAGAAGTCGGTGATTCTGCTCTATCTGGCACTGAATTGGCTGATCGTGGACCGGCTCACGCTGCCGGGGATCTTCACCGAGGAGCACAGCCAGGAGCTGATCGAAGCGGCGGTCGATCGGCTCATCGGAAGCGAGTGAAACGCCGCGTTATGCGGCAGCCCTTGTGATGCACGTCACTGTCATTCGATAATGGGGCCATGATGGCGAATGTCGGAGACCGGCTCCTCGTGCATGGACACGTTGTGGGACAGGGCGATCGCCATGGCGAAATCGTCGAAGTCCGGGGACCCGAGGGAGCGCCGCCCTACGTGGTGCGATTCGACGACGGGCATGAATCGCTCGTCTACCCGGGCCCGGACGCGATTATCGAACCCGCAATGCCCTGAGCCGCGAAGCCCGAGGGCCCGCTAGCGGCGGGCCCGTTCTTTGCTGCGCGGCCACGCCCGGGCCGGAAATCCCGCGATCGGCACCCGGCCGGCCGTCGCGATGACCGACGGCCGGATGCCGGTCGGCTTTCCGGCCCGGCGGACGAATACCCCGACCGGTCCGATGGCAAGTCCACTGGACCCCACGATTTCGCCGTTTGATCGAATTTGAATCGGAACACGTTCTGGCAGTTCATAATCGATCGTGATCACCCCGAGATATGCAGCGGGAACCGCCCCATGTGGTCCCGAGCACTGGACGCTCGGTTGACTTGCGAATGTGTCGCTGGGCACAATTTGCCGATGTAGTTGGGTGGGGGCGGAGGTATGGAATGCGTACAAAGACCGATATCCGTTTCGTCGTCGACGCCGATCCCGAGCAGGTAATGGATGCATTGGCCGCGGTAGAGATGCTCCCGGAGTGGTCGACCTCCTACACCGACGCGCGAGTCGCGAGCCGCGACGACGAGCTACGCCCGCGCCGGGTATTCGTCAAAGCGGAGCTGATGGGCAGTTCGGATCTACAGGTGCTGGAGTACGAATGGACCGATATCCGGTCCTCCTGGGAGGTCACCGACAGCACGCGCGGCGTCAAAGGCGGTGGCTGGTTCGAGGTCACCGCGGGCGCGGACGGCACCGACGTCTGGTACCACGTGGAGATCTACGTCCCGATCCCCATTCCGGGCATGCTGGTGAGCCGGACCATGCGCCGCTCGAACGAGACCGTCGTGCAGAACTTCATCGAGTTCGCCGAGGGCTTCACCGAGAACGAGAACTTCCAAGCCGTGTAGCCGAGCTCTTCGAGCAATGGCGAACGGTGCACCGGTCGTATTCGGATGCGACGATGTGCACCATGATCGGTTCCAAACGGGCGCGACTTCTGCCAACGGCCGAGGACGCGTCGGTCACCCAGCTCGAGTTGTTCTTCGACCTCGTGCTCGTCTTCGCCTTCACCATGGTCACCGACCTGGCCGCACACGACACCAGCGCCAAGAACATGCTGCGCGCCGGGCTGGTACTCGCCGTCATGTGGTGGCTGTGGATCGCCTACTCCTGGCTGGGCAATGTGATACGCGCGGACGAGGGCATCGCCCGGATCGCCATGTTCGTCGCGATGGGCGGCGGCTTCCTGGCCGCGCTCACCATTCCCGAGGCATTCCACGATCTGTCCGGCGGATGGTTCGGGCCGCTGGTCTTTGCGATCGCGTATCTGATCGTGCGCCTGGTGCACCTGGGCATGTTCCTGCTGGCCAGCGCCGAGGATTCGCAACTGCGCAACCAGGTTCTGAGGTGGAGCCTGGGTTCGATCACCATCGGCACGTCCCTGCTCGTCATCGCCGCCATGACCACCGGAACCGTGCAGATCGTGCTATGGATCGCGGCGATCGCCGGAGATATGGGCTGGACCCTGCTGGCAGGCGAGGACTGGCGAGTGAATTCGCCGAGCCACTTCTCCGAGCGCTACGGGCTGATCGTCATTGTGGCGCTCGGCGAATCGATCGTCTCGATCGGCATCGGCGTTGCCGGACTGCCGATTTCGTGGCCGATCGCGGTCGGATCGATGCTGGGGCTGGCGGTATCGGGTCTGCTGTGGTGGGCGTATTTCGATGTGGCGGCACTGTCGGTGGAGCACGAGTTGCAGCGGGCCGAGGGTGAACGACAGATCAAGATCGCCCGAAACTCCTACACGTTCTGGCATTTCCCGATGATCGCCGGGATCATCTTGCTCTCGCTCGGGCTGAAGAAGGTGCTCTACTACGTCGGTGACGAATCGGCGCACACCTTGCACGACGCGCTCTACGGCATCCCGCTGTTCTCGCTGTACGGCGGTGTGGTGCTGTATCTGATCGCGCTGGTCGGATTCAAGCACTACGCGACCCGCAGTGTCACGGTGCCGCGACTGGTGGCCGCGGTGGTGCTGCTCGCGCTGATCCCAGCGGCCTGCGCGCTGCCCGCACTGGGCGCACTGGCGCTACTGTGCGGTGTGCTGGTGCTGCTGATCGTTTGGGAGACAATGCGTTACGCGCAGCCGCGCGATGAGATCAGGCACGCGGCACACGGCTGAGCTGGTGCCGCACGCTCGCTTCGGAAGGCGTCGGGCCGTGGTTGGACGGCTCGACGCGCACCCCGGCGTGCACCGCGTCCCGGATCTGATCCACGTTCTCGCGGATCACGTCCGAGACCAGTTCGTCGGTGCGCGGATCGGCGAGCACCTGGAACACGATGCGAAATGTGGTGTCGGCAATGAGCCGGATGATCTCGTCATGGAACGGGATGTAGCGGACCCGACCGGCCTGCGGATCGTTCTTGATGAGTTCGAGGATCATCTCGTCCATTTCGGCGCGGTTCTCCTCCAGCGCCGCGGCGATATTGCGGGTGTAGTGGCCCGCGCGCAGCACCTGCGCGACCTCGTCGAGTATGGCGATGGTCATGGGGCGCTTGATGACATCGACGATGGTCGTCACGAACCGGTTCACCACCGCCGCGGTCACCCGCTCACCGAGCGCCCGATCGGCCACCCGGCCGACGCGGACCGCGATCGCCACTATCCGCAGTAACCGGAACCCTCGGAAGAACGGGCTGGTCACCGGGATCATGCCGAGCACTTCGTACCAGTAGATGAACGGGAACGTCCACGACCAGCCCGCACGCCGCCAGCGCCAGAGGAATTCGGCGGCGAAGATCGCGCATACCGAATAGTCGATGACCACGATTACCCGGTAGGTGTGCGCGGTGACGTCGAAGAAGGTGACCCAGGTGACCAGCGCGACCGAGATGATGGCCAGCGCCAACATCACCAGATCCGACCACAGCGCGGGTGGTTTGCGCGGAAAGTCCAGCTTCGGCGCTTCATCGAGGCCGTACCGGGTCGGCCTGGTTGGAGTTGCCACGTGAGGATCCCTTCGACGCCGAACGGTCCCGCCGACAGTAATACGCGCCGCGCCGGGCTACTTCCCAGCGCGGATGATCGCCTCGATATTGCGCTCGGCCAGCGCGGCAATGGTGAGCGACGGATTGACCGTGCCGGTGCTGCCGGGAATGGCCGCACCGTCCATCACGTACAGGCCGGGATGGCCGTGTACGCGGCCATTGCCGTCGGTGGCCCGGCCGAGCACCGCACCACCCAGCGGATGCGCGGTGAACAGGCTGTTCGCGTCGTAGCCGAGGGCACCGTATTCGACTAGGGCATTGGCGCGTTCGGCGATCCGGTGATCGACCGCGCGGGCGGCCGCCACGATATCGTCACGGTTCTTGGTCGACCAGGACAATCCGACCGCATTGCGGGCGCGGTCGTAGCCGAAGCGCGCGCGGGCCGGATCGAGCACCATGCCCAATGAGGCGAGCGCACCGGTCTCGAACGGAATGCCCGGGATATACCAACTTTCGAGGGTGAGCGGCACCGCGGATTCGTCCAGGATCCGGCTCACGCTCGGCACGCCCTGACCGAAGCCGGCGAGCTGGCTGGCGCCGCGAGCCAGCACCACATCGCCGTTGGTGCCCCAGCCGTCGCCGATGTGCTCGTTGAGGTTCGGCAGTGCGCCGGTGGCCTGGGCCCGGACCAGCAGTTCCGAGGTTCCGACCGAACCGGCGCCGAGGAAAAGGCGGTCGCAGGTGAGAGTGCGGGTACAGATCACCTCGCCGGTCGGCGCAAGTTTGGTGACGGTCACCGCGTAGCGGCCGCCGGATTCCTGCGCGATGGAGTCGACGCGGTGGCCCGGATAAATGGCGGAATTGCCGGTGTCCTGGGCATAGCGCAGGTAGTTCTGGTTGAGGTCGAACTTCGCGCCATTGGAGTTGCCCAGATTGCTGCGCGCCACCGTCGCGGAAGGCCTTGTGGTGCCAGCGATTTCGCCGCGCACGATATCCCAGTTGAAGATCGAGTCATTGGCGAGCGGCTGGTAGCCCGCCTTGCGCACCTGCTCGTCCCAGGCCCGGGAATGCGCGAACGGCGATGCCGCGTAGAGGTCGCCGGGAATCGGGCTGAGCCGCAACATCTCCCGCACGCGCGGGTAATAGACGCGGTCCATTTCGCCGTAGTCGACGGTGCCGCCGAAGACGTGGTCGAAGAAGCGGCGCTCGGGCGCGACCATCGCACCGGAGAAGATCACCGAGCCGCCACCGACTGCGGCCGCCCGCCATACGTCGATGCCCGGGTACTGGGTGCAGTCGAGCACCCCGCCGAAGCTGGCGAAATGTACCGGCACCTTGGTGACGCCGGTGAAGTTGGTGCGATGCCAGAAGCCGCGGCCGTCGGGCAGATCGTCACCGGTGAAGATCTCCCGCCACGGGTCATTGGGCCAGCGCGAACCGCGCTCCAGCACGGTATTGGCGATACCGGCCTCGGCCAGGCGCAGCGCGGTGACCGCGGCGCCGAAGCCAGAGCCGATCACGATCGCGGGCGAATGCGCGGGCGGATCGGGAAGTGGCGCAAAGATTTCCGGCACCCACATGCGGAAAAGGTTGTCCCACATGGGATCTACGGCACCGGATGGGCCCGTACCCATTGCAGCACCCGCGACACCCAACATCGCGGCCGTACCTGCTGCCTTGAAAAAGGCACGTCTGTGCACCCGGCCACCTCCCTCGTCACGCATGGCCGAGCGCAGACTACCGGGATTCCAGTGCGCTGAACAGTGCTGGGAATGATCTTGGTCGGCCGAGGGGATGCGCCGGCGGCGGCAGCGGTTGCCGAGACCGCCGTGCACCCCGAAACCGGAAGGCCGCGCGGCCTGTTCAGTCGGCGAAAGGTGCCCTATCCGGCTTGCAGGTCGCGCCCGGTGCGGGGAGTTGCAGGTCGACGAGATAGTGCTCCTGGAGACGGCCCGCGCAGTCGCCCACCACCTCGTGACCATAGCCGCCCTCGATGACCACCAGTCTGGCGTTGACCAATTCCTGCTGGGCCCGGCGGGCGGCCGTCAGCGGGGTGACCGGATCGAACCGATTGTTGAACAGCAGGGCTGGCTTATCCGAGCGCAGAATCCACGGACCGGTGATGCGCTGCGGATAACCCTTGGCGGATGCGGGCCAGGCCCCACAGGCCTGGCGCAGATACAGCCACATGGCACCGTAATGCGGTGCGGTATTCGCGAGTTCGGTTGCCAGCGTTGGCCATTGCTCGGGTTCGTGACCGAAGTTGTTGTCCGCGCAGCTGATCGCGGTGTAGGCGTCGAGGAAGTTATCGGTGAAACCGCCAGCGGCCAGAATCTGCTGTACCGCATCGGGATTGCCCGCCGGACCGCGCTCGAGTTCGGTGAGCAGCTCGGCCAGCGCGGGCCAGCCTTCCTTCGGGTCGTAGAGCATGGTGGCGTGGGCGGGCAGCACCTCGGCCAGGGTCACCGCGCGGGCGCGCTCACCCTGTCCGACCTCGATCGGGCCCTGACGCAGCCGGTCGAACACGGCCTCGTTGCGGGTGCGCAGTGCCGCGGCGTCGGTCTTGGCCGGGCCCGCGAAGGCGCACCGCGGCTGGCCCGCTTCGGCGCACAGCCGCAGGAATTCGGTCAGCACCTCCTCGGTGCCGGCCGCGGAGTCGGCGATCTGGGCGGACGAATCGTTGGTGTAGGCGTCCGGGTCGATCATCGAACCGAGTTGCAGTGCGCGGACCCGGTCGCCGAAGAGCGCGCCGTAGACCTCGCCCAGATAACTCGCGTAGGACCCGCCCTCATAGGTCATCGTCGCGTCGCCGACCGCGCGGCGCAGCAGATCCAGATCGCGGGCGGCATCGACGGTGGTGAGATGCGGCAGTAGCTCCGGACTGTTCGCGGCGCATCCGGCGGCCAGCGCACGGGCGTTGCGCGCGGCGATGCCCTCCTGTTCGGCAGTGGTCGGCGGCAGCAGGAATTCGGACCAGAACCGGTGCTGCTCTTCGGCATTCGGGAAGCAGCGCACCTGTCCGCTGCGGCCGATGCCGCGCTGGTCGAAGGTGATCACGTCGAATCGGCGGGCCACCTCACCGGAGAACAGCTCGCCGTGGCTGGCCCATTTGAAGCCCGAACCACCCGGTCCGCCGACCGCGGTGAACAGAGTGCCGATGCGCCGGTCCTTTTCGGTGGCAGGCTGTTTGATGATCGCGAGGGCCAGCGTCGGGCCGCTGGGCTGCGCATAGTCGATCGGGACCGCCGCGGTGGCGCACTGATACCTGCTCAACTCGGGTTCGGTGCACTGCGCCCAATCGAGTTTCGGGGTCGGCGCCGCATCGGCCTGTGCGACGAGCTCGGCGATCTGCGATACCGCCTCGCTCTGCCGGGAGCACGCGACCAATGACGGCACCAAGACGAGTAGTGCCAACCCGACGATCTTCCACCCGCGCATACCGATCATCCTGCGTTGCGGACCCGGTCCACGTCGTCCTCCTTTGGGACCAATCCCGCTCCGCCGCAAGTGCGTCCGCACTAGGAGCTGCGCATCTCGAGTGCCACGTACTTCCTCCACCTCAGGTCGAACTCGCCCGGCCGACAGGACTATTGCCGCTCAGCCCTCGGACCGACCACCGCGCCGCTCGGTGCTAGGTCATCAGCAATCGGACGACGGCAATGCTGCCCACCACCACGATGACCCCGCGCAGGACATTGGGCGGCATCCGCCTGCCCAACTTCGCGCCCAACTGCCCGCCGATGATCGAGCCGACGGCGATCAGCGCCGCCACCCGCCAGTCGACATCGGCGATCAGCGTGAAGATCACCGCGGAGACCGCGTTGACCAATAGTCCGAGCACATTCTTGACGCCGTTCAGCCGCTGGATGTCCTCGTGCACGAACACCCCGAGCAGGCCGATCAGCAGCACACCCTGCGCCGCGCCGAAATAGCCGCCGTAGATGCCGCACGCGAAGATCGCGAGGAACAGGATCAGGCCACCGTGTTCGGGTTGCGGACCGGTATCGGCCTCGCGGCGCTGTTTCACCCAGCGCGCCAGCCGCGGCTGGACCATGACCAGGATCAGCGCCGCGATGATCAGCACCGGGACAATGGCCTTGAAGGCCGACGCCGGAAGCGTGAGCAGCAGGATCGCACCGGTGATGCCGCCGAGCAGGGACGCGGTGCCGAGCCGGACCAGCCTGGCGCGCTGTCCGGTGAGTTCGCGCCGGTAGCCGTGCGCGCCGCTGATTCCGCCGGGGACCAGCCCGATGGTGTTCGAGACATTCGCCGTGACCGGCGCGATCCCGAAGGCGAGCAGCACCGGGAAGGTGATGAGGGTGCCCGATCCCACGATGGTGTTGATGCCGCCCGCCGCGATACCCGCGCCGAAAACGGCCAGTTGTTCCAACCAAGTCATCTGAACTACCTCTTACGTCCCGTCGGAGCCTGTGGTTGACCTCACAGGGATCCGTACCGGCGTTCACCAGCCGGTCGGAACGCTAATCGTTACGTCGGATGACCGGACGATGGGGACCGGTCTTTCATCGACGCATTGCCGCACTGTAAACTCGCCGACATCATGCAGCGGGCACTTCTTCTCGGCCGCCGCGACGGGGTCTGATCGGACCGGCTTCCCGTCGCGGGGTTCTGCGGCGCCGGTCGACCCCATAACTGGGATCCACCACACCCTGGAGAAATCGCATGTCCCCCGCTGACGCTTTCGTATCCGGCACGCGCACCATCACACCCCCGTCCAAGCCCGCGCCCGCCGACCAGCCCGCCTGGAACCGGCAGCAGAACTCGTCCATGCCGACCTTCCGGTACCGGCCCTTCGCCGAGGAAGTCGAGCCGATCACGCTGCCCGACCGCACCTGGCCGGACAAGATCATCGATCGCGCCCCCGGCTGGTGCGCCGTCGACCTGCGCGATGGCAACCAGGCGCTGATCGATCCGATGAGCCCCGCTCGCAAGCGCCGCATGTTCGACCTGCTGGTGCGGATGGGCTACAAGGAGATCGAGGTCGGCTTCCCGTCGGCCAGCCAGACCGATTTCGACTTCGTCCGCGAGATCATCGAGGACGGGGCCATTCCCGCGGACGTCACCATCCAGGTGCTGACCCAGTGTCGCGCCGAGCTGATCGAGCGCACCTTCGAGGCGTGCGCCGGTGCGGCCAATGTGATCGTCCACTTCTACAACTCGACCTCGGTGCTGCAGCGGCGTGTGGTGTTCCGCGCGGACCAGGAAGCGGTGAAGAAGATCGCGACCGATGCCGCGAAGCTGTGCCTGGAGATCGAAAAGAACTACCCGGACACCAACTGGCGCTACGAGTACAGCCCGGAGTCCTACACCGGCACCGAGCTGGCCTACGCCAAGGAGGTCTGCGACGCGGTCACCGAGATCATCGCGCCGACCCCGGATAAGCCGATGATCATCAACCTGCCCGCGACCGTCGAGATGGCGACCCCGAATGTGTACGCCGATTCGATCGAGTGGATGAGCCGCAATCTGGCCCGCCGCGATTCGATTGTGCTGTCGCTGCACCCGCACAATGACCGCGGCACCGCGGTGGCCGCCGCCGAACTGGGCTACCAGGCCGGAGCCGATCGCATCGAGGGCTGTCTGTTCGGCAACGGTGAGCGCACCGGCAATGTGTGCCTGGTGACGCTGGGGATGAATATGTTCTCCCGCGGCGTCGATCCGCAGATCAACTTCTCCGATATCGACGAGATCCGCCGCACCGTCGAATACTGCAACCAGCTGCCGGTGCACGAGCGCCACCCGTACGGCGGCGATCTGGTCTACACCGCGTTCTCCGGATCGCACCAGGACGCGATCAACAAGGGTCTGGACGCGATGAAGGTGGCGGCCGACGCGGCCGATTCGGATGTCGACGACATCGTCTGGGAGGTGCCCTACCTGCCGATCGACCCGAAGGATGTCGGACGCACCTACGAGGCCGTCATCCGGGTCAACTCGCAGTCCGGCAAGGGCGGCGTCGCCTACATCATGAAGACCGACCACGGGCTGGTGCTGCCGCGGCGGCTGCAGATCGAGTTCTCCCAGGCGATCCAGAAGATCACCGATGGTGAGGGCGGCGAGGTCTCGGCCAAGGAGATGTGGGACGTCTTCGCCGAGGAGTACCTGAGCCCGATCCGCCCACTGGAGCGGATGCGCCAGAAGGTCACCGCCTCGGAAACCGACGGCGGCGTCGACTCGATCGCCGCGGTGGTGAAGGTCGACGGCGTGGAGCAGGAGATCACCGGCGCGGGCAATGGCCCGCTCGCCGCCTTCGTCGACGCGATCGCGGCGGTCGGCTTCGATGTGCGGGTGCTGGATTACTCCGAGCACGCGATGTCGGCCGGTGACGACGCGCAGGCCGCGGCGTATGTGGAGTGCGCGGTCGGCGACAAGGTGGTTTGGGGTGTGGGTATCGCCACGTCCATTACGACCGCGTCGCTGCGGGCTGTTGTTTCGGCGGTCAACCGGGCGCACTGAGGCGTTCAGCCGCGCTGAAGCGCTGCTATATCAGCGGCGCGGAACCACTTCCCGAACTCGGCCCGAGCCGCATTTTGTAGGGCTCGGGCCGACTTCCCCTCATGGACCGGTTCTGGCGTGGACAGCCTCGTGGTTGCGAGGTGGTCACCACGCCACAGGTCCGAAGCGGTCGACGAAGATCCCGGTCGGACCATCCGCGTCGATCATCGCAAGTCCGACGATCGAGTCGGTGCCCTCGGTGACCGTCAGCTGACCGGTGTGATTCGGGCCAGGACTGGAGCCTCCGGATGCCTTCACTCCTGTCCTGGAGCCTCTGCGGCCGTTCCCGTTGAACGGCTGCTTTGCGATCGGCCCTGCCTTCCTCACGGCCAGACGGGGTCCGAGCTCGCTTTTCTCCGGTGGTACTGGAAACCCTTGGCCAGCGAGGTCGTTCGAGCCCGCACCGACCGGGCTCGTCGGGTGGTTCTTTGGACCGGGTTCGTTCGAACGGGGTTCGTTAGGACCGAGGTCGTTCGGACCGGGTTGGCTTTGCCCGGATCCGCCACGGGCCGAACTGGTTTGGACCGAGCTCATAGGGCGGCTCGATCGGCCGGGTTCGCTCGAACGGGGTTCGTCGAACCGAGTTCCTTGGGACCGAGCTCGTTCAGGCTGGGTTGGCTTGGCCCACATTCGTCCTGGCCGAACTCGTTCAGACGGAGCTCGTTGGGTGGTTCGTTCGGACCGAGTTCGCTCAATCCAGGTTCGTACCACCGAGTTCGCTCGAGCCGAGTTCATGGATCCGGGCTTCGTTGGGGCCGAGGTCGCTCGAGCCGAGTTCATGGATCCGGGCTTCGTTGGGGCCGAGGTCGTTCGGGCCGGGTCCGAGCGATCCGGCACTTCGGCTGAGACCGGGGAGTACGGTGAGAACAGGATGCCCATTGGTGACGATCTGTTGCCGATTCGGGTGTCCGAGTCTCGAACTCGCTGTTGGATCAGTGTTTTCGAGCCACCTGCTAGCAGTGGTTAGTGGCGGCGTGCCACCCGGCGCGTCTGCTGTATACACCACGGCGCGGGGGCATGAACCCCGTGCTAGCGTTGATTCGCATTCAAGCGCCGAGCTCTCTGCTCGAATTCCGAGCAGATGGGGGAACAGTGACAGCTAACGACCACAACCCGACTTCTCCGCCCTGGCTGCAGAGTCACTCGGTGGATACGGCCGAGGTCACCACCGACTCCTCGGGTCAGCACGCGGCGCAGGACGAGGCGGCCGAATCCGCAACCGCCGACGCGGCACCCGAGCACGCAGGCGACGGGCACGAGACCGCCGAGGCCACCGACCAGCACGAATCCGAGCAGCCCGACGAGCCCGCGCAGTCGGAGCCCGGGCAGTTCGCCGGATACCCCGTGGGGCCGATGGATCAGACCACGACCTACCCGCAGGCCGGGATGCCACAGCAGTACGGACCGCCCGACGGCTTCGCGCCGCCCAGTGCGCCGGAGCCGTACGGGCCTTACAGCACCAGCCAATTCGCGCAGCCGGGTCCTGGGCAGAGTGGTAGCCACCCGGTGCAGCCCGAGCCGTCATATGGTGATTTCCGGCAGGAGATCGGGCCCGATGGGCTGGTCCGGCGGGTCTCGCAGGATGGTCACGGCGAACCGCAGAGTGGGCCGATCTACAGCTGGGCCCCGCCACCGCCGGTGCAGCAGCCGCCGATGTATCAGCAGCCGCCGATGGGGCAACCGCCCATGGGGCAACCGCCCATGGGGCAACCGCCCATGGGTCAGCCGCCGATGGGTCAGCCGCACGCCGGGCAGCTGCCCTATGCGGAACAGGGTCCGCCGGGCTATGTGGATCAGGGGCCGAATACCGGTCAGATGCCGTACGCCGAGCAGGGGCCACCGCCCGGATGGCAAGGCGGGCAGCCGAATCCGTATCAGCCGCAGCAGCCGTTCCAGCCGCAACATGTGCCGCAACCTGGGCAGCCAGGGCATTCGGTCAATGATCTGAATCTGCTCAAGCGGGCCCGCAAGGCACCGCGCAGTGGCTGGCGCCGGGCCATGCACAAGGCCTCCGGCGGCATGATCAATCCGGGTGAGTCCGCGGCGGATGTCGTCTACCGCGATCTCGTCGACCGGGTGAATCAGCCGGTGCGCGGCGACTATCGGATCGCGATCCTCTCGCTCAAGGGTGGCGTCGGCAAGACCACGACCACGGTCGGGCTCGGATCGACGTTCTCCTCGGCGCGCGGCGACCGGGTCATCGCTATCGACGCCAATCCCGACCTCGGCACGCTCGCGCACCGGGTGCCGCGGCAGACCCGCTCCACCGTGCGCAATCTGCTCGAGGACAGCCACATCACCAGGTACTCCGATGTCCGGGCGCATACCTCCCAGGCGCCGAGCCGACTGGAAGTGCTTGCCAGTGAACAGGATCCAGCGGTTTCCGAGGCCTTCAGCGAGGCCGACTACCGCCAGGCCATCGGCATCCTGCAGTCGTTCTACAACATCATCCTCACCGACTGCGGCACCGGCCTGATGCACTCGGCAATGGCCGGTGTACTGGATATGGCCAGCTCGCTGGTGCTCGTGACCTCCCCCGCCATCGACGGTGCCCGGAGCGCCTCCGCCACGCTGGACTGGCTCGACCACCACGGCTACGGCAAGTTGGTCGAACGAACCGTGGTGGTGGTCAACGCCTCTCGCCGCGGCGCCTCCACCGTCGACCTGGACCAACTACGCAAACTCTTCCTGGACCGTACCCGAGCAGTCCAGGTGGTCCCCTTTGACGACCACCTCGCCGAGGGCGCCGAAATCGACCTCGAACTGGTCAGCAAACCAACCCGCCGAGCCCTCCTCGAACTAGCCGCCATGGTTGCCGACGACTTCAGCTACCTCGGCTCCCAGCAATACCGCCCAGGCCCACCCCGCCACCACTAACCCCCAAAACCGGCCACCCCGCTCCTCCGGCACTGGCGCAGAACATTTGGGTTGGCCGGTGGTTATTCGGCTGTTACTTGGTGGGCGGCGGTGTGGAAGGCGGTTAGGACGGTGGCTATGGCGGGGCGGGTGGGGGCGTGGGGGCGGGTGGCCAGTTCGTAGAGGCGGGCGGCGCGGACGCCGGAGAGGCGTAGGACCGCGAGGTTGGGGTGGGCTACGGCCCAGCGGGGCATGAGGGCCACGCCGTAGTTGGCGGCAACCAGGGTTTCGATTACGCGGAAGTCGTTGAGGCGCTGGGCGATACGGGGTTGGACGCCGGTCATGGTGGCAATGGAGCGCAGGACATCGTCGACCGGAAAGCCGCCGCGGACGCTGAGCCAGGTTTCCTCTGCGAGTTCGGCGGGCGTCACCTCGGTGCGGCCAGCGAGCGGATGTGTCAGGGCGACAACGACATCGGTGGGTTCGCGCATGATGACGGTGGTACTGACACGCGGGCCCGCGATACCGGGCGAGCGCTCGTCGCGGTGGGTGAGGACGATGTCGTAGTCGGCGAGCAGGCGCGGCACTTCGCTCGGCGGAACATCCTCGTCGCGGGCGATGACCTCGACGCCACTGTCGGCGAGAGCGGGCAGCACCCGCGGCAGCAATAGTGCGGCGCCGGATGGAAACAACGCGACGCGGACGCGACCGCGGGCAGAGCCGCGATGGTGGGCCATCTCGGCCACGGCGCGGTCCATCGCGGCGAGCACCTCGTCGGCGCGCACGACGAGGGCGTGCCCCGCATCGGTGAGGCGCACCCGCCGACCATCGGGCTCGAGCAAGGCGACGCCCGCCTCCTTGCCGAGAACCTTGAGCTGCTGCGACACCGCAGACGGCGTCATCGAAAGCGCCTCCGCGACAGCCGCAATCGTCCCGCGATCCGCGAATTCACGCAGCACCCGCAGCCGCTCAACAGCCATCGGCGGCCCAACACTGAGGGATCGACGGGGATCGGGATTCGAGATCATTAAGTGATGCTACATTGATAGTGCATATTTATTCGATTGTTCTTATTTGTTTTATTACTCACGATAAAGAACGTGACGAATCGTGATCGACTGCTCGGGCTCGCTGTTGTGGTGCTCTGGGGGCTGAACTTCATTGCTATTCGGGTGGGGCTGGACCACTTTCCGCCGTTCTTTTTCGCTGCGCTGCGGTTTGTGGTGATCGCGGTGCCGGTGGTGGTGTTCGTTCCGCGTCCGGAAGTACCGATGCGGTGGTTTCTGCTGTACGGCATCGGATTCGGGATTCTGCAGTTCGCGTTCCTGTTCACGGCGATGCGGGCGGGGATGCCGACCGGGTTGTCCTCGCTGGTGCTGCAGTCCTCGGCGCCGTTCACGGTTGTGCTCGGTGCGCTGTTGCTGCGGGAGCGGTTGCGGGGGACGCAACTGTTCGGCCTTGCGGTCGCGGTCGCGGGCATCGTGGTGATCGGGGTCGATCGGGCGCAGCATGCCGCACTGCTGCCCGTGGTGCTGACACTGGCGGGCGGGCTCGGTTGGGCCTTCGGCAATATCGGGTCCCGGCTGGCCACCACGTCAGGTGGCGTCAACCCGCTGCACCTCACGCTGTGGATGACGGTTGTGCCGCCGATCCCGCTCTTCGCACTCTCCGCACTCACCGAGGGACCTACCACCGGTCTGCGCGCACTCACCGACGCCACCTCCCCCAGCGGCTGGCACGCACTGCTCGGGCTCGCCTATATCGTCGCGCTCGGCACCATCACAGGCTCCGGTCTGTGGACCTACCTGATGAGCCGCTACCCGGCCAGCACTGTTGCGCCGATGTCCCTGCTCGTCCCGGTGGTCGGCATCCTCGCCGCCTGGGCCGCATTCGGTGAGGACCCGACGCCGCCATCGCTGCTCGGTGGAGCAATCGTGATCACAGGTGCGTTCGCGGCAACGAAAGCCGGGCGCCGCGATGCGCCCGCGACAGCGGAATCGGTTCCAACCGTTCCGGCATCGGATCGGCCCCACGGCGGGCAACCCCGATTGGTCGAGGCCTGACCCACCAGCGACAACGGACCCGGCCCGGGTCCGTTTCGGTTTGCCGACGCAGCCTCGAGCGAGCAGCACCTCGCCGAGCGCCACGCAAGTGCCAACTCGCGGCGATCTCGCCGCCGAACAGCACTCGACACAGCCTGCGATAGGCAACACACGCCCACCGCAAGCGAGCTACCTGGCGCTTTCGCCGAAGCCCGAAAGCACCGCCCACTGCAACGCCCCGACCTGCGAAGGTTGCGTACAACCTCGGTTCCAGGAAGTAACTCGGGTCGCTCGCACTGCCCGGTAATGTCTGCCCCGCTGTAATCGCGAACCTGTCGAGACCGATCGGGGTTCGGGTGGCGGCGTCAGGGGCGGGTCGGGGTGCCCGCCAGTTGCCGCTTTACAGTGTTTGCGGCGGTAGAGGTCAGGTCCCGAGGCTAGGCACAAAGAAGCGCATGGCAGATCAACGGTGGGCCGTTTCGCGGCGAGCAATGCTTCGCGGGACGGTCGCGATGGGGGTAGCGACGGCGGGAACACTGTCGGCCGGTGCGCTGAGACCGGCGCCTGCCGCGGGGAGTCCCGGTGGCAGGCGGGTCGCGGTATTCGGCGGCGGGGTTGCGGGTTTGACCGCGGCGCACGAATTGGCCGAGCGTGGATTCCAGGTCACTGTGTACGAGAGACGCGCGCTCGGCGGCAAGGCGCGCAGCATTCCGGTGCCGGGCACCGGATCGGGGGGACGTCCGGACCTGCCCGGTGAGCACGGCTTCCGCTTCTTTCCCGGCTTCTACCAACACATTCCGGATACGATGCGGCGAATTCCGTTCGCGGGCAATCCGAATGGCGTCTGGAACAATCTGATCGGCGTGCCCGAGGCACGTTTCGCGCGACGCGACGGCGACGATTTCCGACTACCGCTCGGCCCGAAGGCCCGCACGAGTTTCACTCCGGAGTCGTTCCGCGAAACCGTGGGCGCGATGATTTCCACTGCACTGAAAATGCCCGCCGATGAGGGTGCCTACTTCGCCGATCGACTATTGGTCTTCAACTCCAGTTGCGACGCCCGCCGCTACGGTCAGTGGGAATACACCTCGTGGCGTGATTTTGTCGGCGGGCACGAGCGCTCCCACGAATTCCGCGCACTGCTCTCGCGCACGTTGACCAGCATCATGGTGGCCGCGAAGGAGGATGTCGCCAGCGTCCGGACCATCGGCACTATGGGCGAACAGTTCCTGGGCAACCCCTTCGAGGTCGGCAACGACGGCGCACTGGACCGGGTATTGAACGGCCCGACCAATTCGGTCTGGATCGATCCGTGGGTGCAGCGGTTGCGCGAACTCGGTGTGCAATTCGCGCTGGGCACCGAGGTGCGCGGGCTCGACCTGCGCGATCGGCGCATCGCCTCGGCCCGCGTCGTCGACGAGACCGGTACCACGCGCGATGTCGACGCCGACTATTTCGTGGTGGCGCTGCCCGCCGAACAGGCCCGCGCACTGTGGTCGCCCGACGTGCTCGCGGTGCGTCCGGAACTGGCCGCGATGGATCGGCTGTTCGTCGATTGGATGAACGGCATCCAGTTCTATCTGCGCAGGCCGATGGATATTTCGCGCGGTCACACCGCCTATATCGATGCGCCGTGGTCGCTCACCTCGATCACCCAGAATCAGCTCTGGACGCGCAAACTCACCGAATTCGGCGACGGCACCGTGCAGGACTGTCTTTCGGTCGATATCTCCGACTGGAACACCCCCGGAATGCTCTACGGCAAACCCGCCAAGGAGTGCACACACGAGGAGATCGCCCGCGAGGTATGGGCCCAGCTCACCGCCCATCTCAATGATCGCGGTGAGCTGCTGCGCGATAGCGATCTGCATTCGTGGTTCCTCGATACGGGCATCAGCTGGCAGGAATCGCAGCGGCGCAATGCCAATGCCGACCCGCTGCTGATCAATACCGCCGGTTCCTGGGATTGTCGACCGGAGCCGCACGGCGCGCTCGAAAATCTTTTCCTGGCAGGCGATTACGTGCGCACCAATGTCGACCTCGCGACCATGGAGGGCGCCAACGAATCCGCGCGCGACGTGGTCAACGCCATTCTCGAGGTATCCGGCTCGAATGCCGAGCGCTGCCGCAAGTTCACCCTCTACCGGGTCCCCGAGTTGGAACCACTGCGCCGCATCGATGCCGAACGCTACGCCGCGGGCCAGCCGAATCTGTTCGATGTGCGAATGTGATCGATCTCCCTTCGCGGGAACACAATTCGATCGCCCACGACAACGTGGCGGTGCTTTGATCAAACTATGGGCGAAATCATGGGCACCACTACGATCACCGACCCGGCCGACCTGCGGCAGCTGCTCGGGGAGGTGATGCCGCGAGCCGCGACCAAGGAGCGCATCGCACTCCATCCGCGCGACCGCGACTGGATCGCCGCCACCCCGTTCATCGCCCTGAGCACCAGTGATGCCGCGGGCAACTGCGATACCTCGCCGAAGGGCGATCCGCCCGGATTCGTGAAGGTGCTCGACGACACCACCATCGCCATCCCGGAACGACCAGGCAACCGCAGGGCCGACGGCTATCTGAATATCCTCAGCAATCCGCATGTCGGGCTGCTGTTCATGATTCCGGGCCGCCGCGAGACGCTGCGCATCAACGGCCGGGCCCGGCTGGTCCGCGACGCTCCGTATTTCGATGACATGGTGGTGCGGGGACACCGCCCGATCCTGGCCATCGAGGTCGATATCGAGCAGATCTTCTTCCACTGCGCCAAGGCGTTCATCCGCAGTCACCTGTGGGAACCGGAGCTGTGGCCGGAGGACAACCTGCCCAGTCCGGCCTGCCTGGTCAAGGAGGTCCAGACCAATGTGACGGAGTCGGTGGAGGAACTGGAGCGCCACTACTCGCCGGAGAATTACAACGCCAAGCTGTACCAGGAGTGAGCGCCGTCACTGCCGGCCAGCGAGCGGCCCGCAGCGAATGCGTCGGCGAGCAGAACACATAGACTCGCGGCGTGGCAGACATAACGGTGCGCGGGCGGCTCGCCCTGCGGGCAGCGGCGGCGGCGTCGTGGGCCTCGCAGAAGGCGGGACGCGGCAAGGGATCGATGATCGGCGGGCTCATCGCGCTGCAGATCGATAAGACGATCATGGATCAGCTCGGCCGCGGGCGGCGCACCGTGCTGGTGACCGGCACCAATGGCAAGTCGACCACCACCAGGATGACCACCGCCGCACTGAGCACACTCGGCAAGGTCGCCACCCAGGCCGACGGCGCGAATATGGACGCGGGCATCGTGGCCGCACTGAGCGCACACCGCGGCACACCGCTGGCCGCGATCGAGGTGGACGAGCTGCATCTGCCGCATGTCACCGATTCACTGAACCCGTCGGTGGTGGTCCTGCTGAACCTCAGCCGCGACCAGCTGGACCGGGTCGGCGAGATCAATATGATCGAACGCAGGCTGCGCGCGGGGCTGGCACGGCATCCGCAGACCGTGGTGATCGCCAACTGTGACGATGTGCTGGTCACCTCCATTGCCTACGACCATCCGAATGTCGTTTGGGTGGCGGCCGGCAGCGGCTGGTCGATGGATGCGACGAGCTGTCCGCGCAGCGGTGAGCCGATCGTGTGGGAGGGCGCGCACTGGCGCAGCACCGGCACGGATTTCGAGCGGCCCGAGCCGAATTGGTGGCTCGATGGCGATGAGCTGGTCGGGCCCAACGGTATCCGGCTGCCGCTGAAGTTGGCGCTGCCCGGACGGGCCAATAAGGGCAATGCCGCACAGGCGGTCGCCGCGGCGGTCGCACTCGGTGCGGATCCGGCGGCGGCGGCGACCGCGGCGGGTACGGTGCGCGAGATCGCGGGCCGCTACCGGACCGTGCAGGTCGGCGAGCATGCCGCCCGGCTGCTGCTGGCGAAGAATCCGGCGGGCTGGCAGGAGGCGCTGTCGATGATCGAGCCCGATTCGGCCGGTCTGGTGATCGCGGTCAACGGGCAGGTGCCCGATGGCGAGGATCTGTCCTGGCTGTGGGATGTGCGGTTCGAGCATTTCGAGGGCGTGCAAGTGGTGGCCGCCGGTGAGCGGGCCACCGACCTCGCGGTGCGCCTCACCTATGCCGGGGTCGAGCACACCACGGTGTCGGATCCGTTGCGCGCCATTGCATCCTGTCCGGCGGGACGGGTCGAGGTGCTGGCGAACTACACCGCGTTCCGGGATCTCAACCGCGATCTGGAGGAGCAAGTATGAGCGCATCGCGCAGCGAATCGACCGTACGTATCGGCTTGGTGTTGCCCGATGTGATGGGCACCTACGGCGATGGCGGCAATGCGCTGGTCTTGCGCCAACGGCTGCGCATGCGCGGCCATGACGCTGAGATCGTCGAAATCACCCTCGCCGACCCGGTTCCCGAATCACTGGACATCTATACCCTTGGCGGAGCAGAGGATTCGGCGCAGCGGCTGGCCACCCGGCATCTGCTGCGCCACCCCGGTCTGCAGCGGGCCGCCGCGAAAGGCGCCCCGGTACTTGCCATCTGCGCCGCCATCCAGGTGCTCGGCCACTGGTACGAGACCTCCTCCGGAGAGCGTGTCGACGGTGTCGGCCTCATCGATGTCACCACCTCGCCGCAGGCGAAGCGCGCGATCGGCGAGGTGACCACCACCCCGCTGCTCCCCGGCCTCACCGCCGCCCTCACCGGATTCGAAAACCACCGTGGCGGAACCAAACTCGGCGGCGACGCGACCGGTCTCGCGCACGTCACCCGCGGCGTGGGCAACGGTGTCGGCGACGGCCTGGAGGGTGTGGTCCAGGGCTCCACCATCGGCACCTACATGCACGGTCCAGCCCTGGCCCGCAATCCCGAACTCGCCGATCTGCTGCTGCGCCGCGTCCTCGGCGTCGACGAACTCCCACCACTGCACCTGCCCGAGGTCGACCAACTGCGCCGCGAACGCCTGCGCGCCTGATCACCGCTGCGCGGCCGGCCGTGGGTGATCGCTCCGCGCGCAGCGGAACAGCCTGCGTGGCCGGGTGGTCGCGCGGCGTGCTATGGGCGCAACACAAGGCGCTTTTCGCCTAGGGCTTCAGCGGAATACCGAGTAATGCACGATACGCTCCCGCTATGGCGACGATCACATCAGCGAGATCGGATCGGCTCGAGGAGCATTCGGCACCGGAGGACTACCGGCTGTTCCTGGTTACCCGACTACGGGCATGGCGGCCGCGTCCGCTACATGCCTCGGCGATCGTCACCGGCATCGTCGCACTGACGTCATTCGAAATGTCGTTTGCCGCATTGCACGACCTGTCGGTGCGAAACCTGGTGGCGCCGGCGCTCGCCGCGAATGTGCCGATCGCCATCGACGGCTTGGTCATCGGTTCGATCATCGCCACCGCCACCTTCCGGAGGGGAAGTTCGGCATGGTGGTACGCGACGGGACTGTTCGTTGTCTGGACCCTGGTTTCGGTTGCCGGAAATATTGAGTACGCGCGCGAAATCGGGGGTAGCCCCGTGTCTTTGTCGCTGTATGCGGGCATGCCGTTGACGATGCTATTCGCGGTGCATCTCACCCTGATGCTGTTCGGGCGCGGACGCGAGCGCACACGCGCCGCGGATCCCGCCCCGACGCACGAGGATCACGATCCGGCACCGCACGAGGACTACGACCTGGCACCGCACGAGAATTTCGACCGAGCACCGCAACAGGATCACGACCGAGCACCGCTACTGAATGAAGCCGAAGTGGCGGAGGAGGATTGGGACCCAGCGGAAGCGGAGGATTGGGACACGGAGGACGATTCGGACCCGACACCGCCGCCCGAGCGCATCGTGCCGACGCGGATTCCCGTGATCCTGGCCACTACCGACCCGCTGCTCGTCGCTCCCAAGAAGATGCTGACCAGCGCACAGCCCGGGACCGTCCACTCGGCGGCGCCGCGAATCACTCCGACGTTCGCGACCGCCGGGCCGAACGGCCAGACCAAGATCGACCCCAGCTAGCACAGGCGAGAGCGGACCGCTCGTCTGGGCGGTAGGCCGCGCCTGAGGTGCTCACCCTGCTCGAACTGCTTCAGCCACAATCGGACACGTCGATGGAGAAACGATGGCTTTCAACGTTTGGCAAGACCAGGGCATAGATCAATTCCGGGAGATCGCAGGCCGACTCGCGTCGGTGATCCAGAGCGGTATCGATCGATCGGGCGCATTGAACCAGTTCGCCGAATCGGTCAACAACGGCGAAGCATTCACCGAGCTGATGATCGAATACTCGTCCCGGTGGTTCACCGAAACCGGCGGACGCTCCATTTTGATCGGGCCGGAGCTGTTCTGGCTGCTATCGGAGCCGAGCCCGCGCCGGGCGTCCGGCACCGGCCTGCGAGCCCAGGAATCCTATTTGGATACCGAATTGACGGCCGGACAGCGGGCCCGGATTCTGCTGCTCGTCTGCGTATACGAGGCGCTGGCGCAAAACCAGTGGGCACCGGAAGGCATTGCGGAACATATGATCGCGACCAATGGCGTCGGCTAGGTAGCGCGCAGCACGGCGTAGAACCGCGCGCACGCACGGTGCGCGCGGTCAGCGGGGGTCGGCGGTGGCACAGAGGTCGTGGACCAGCCGCATTTTCTCCAGCACCGGGTCGGGCAGAACGAAGGGGTAGAGGTCGTCGTGACCCATGGAGCGATTCACCATATTGAGTGACCAGGCCAGCGGGAGCCAGAGGTCGATGATGCGGTCGAAGCCGGCGCGGCCCACCTGGGGCCGGTCCAGCGTGGCGCCCGCCGGAGCGAACCCGAAAGCGGCCGCGGTGTCCAGGGTGTCGCGGATGTGCAGGTAGTGGGCGAAGGTTTCGGCCCAGTCCTCGGCGGCGTGCATGCTGGCGTAGGACGAGACGTAGTTGATCTCCCAGCCCGCCGGCGCGCCCTCGGCGTAGTGGCGGTCCAAGGCCGCTTGGTAGTCGGCGTTCGGATCGCCGAACAGGTTCCGGAAGCGTTGCCCGGCATCGTCATCGGCGATCAGCACGTCGAAGTAGTAGTGGCCGATCTCGTGGCGGAAGTGGCCGAGCAGGGTGCGGTAGGGCTCATCCATTTCGATGCGCAACTGTTCGCGATGGGGGTCATTGGCCTCGGCCAGATCCACCGTGATCACGCCGTTCTCATGGCCGGTGATGACGTGGTCGGTGGCGCTGGAGAGCAGATCGAAGGCCAGGCCGGTCTGCGGATTCCTATCGCGACCGACGATCGGCAGACCCAGTTCGACCAGTTCCATGATCAATCGTCGCTTGGCTGCCTCGGCTTCGGCGAAGGCCTGCATGCCCGCGGCATCGAGATCATTGGGCCGGGTCCGGGTCAGGCGGCAGGACTCGCAAAGTCGCGGCCCCCCAGTCTCATCGGGTGCCGGTGTGGCGGTGCTCTGCCAGGCATTATCTGCCGCACCGGATTCGGCCCCGGGCGGCGGCCCGAGCGCACCGGCCGAGACGCCCGACCGGCCCGGTAGCGGCACCAGCCAATTGCACTCCGCCGCGTGCAGGTTGTCGCAGAGACGGAAGCGCTCGCGATCGACAACCCCGGCCGACCGGTCCACCGCCGCGTCACCGGGCGGATCGCCGATCACCACCAGCGCGCGGTCGGCGAGACTGAAACCCAGTGGGCTGAAACAGGACAGGCATACGGAGTTCTCGAAGGCCAACTGCTGTCCACAGTTCGGGCAGGTGAAATCGCGCATTTCGCTACACCTCCACCGGCGCGACGTCGACGGATACGGTGATGGAGCTCTCTTTGGCGTCGGTATAGATGATGCCGCGCAGCGGCGGCACATCGGCGTAATCGCGGCCCCAGGCGACGGTTACGTAGCGCTCGTCGGCGAGCTGGTCATTGGTCGGGTCGAAGCCGATCCAGTGACCGGTCCGGTCGTGCGCGGTATCACCGGGCATCCACACCGCCGACCAGGCGTGCGTCGCATCCGCGCCGATCATGCGCTCCTTACCGGGCGGCGGATCGGTTGCCAGATAACCGGATACATAGCGCGCGGCGAGGCCGTGTGAGCGCAGGCAGGCGACACCGATTCTGGCGAAGTCCTGGCAGACGCCCGCACGCGCCGCGAAGACGTCGGCGACCTTGGTGGATACCGTCGTCGAGCCGGACTTGTAGGTGAAGTCCCGGTAGATGCGGGTATTGAGTTCGGTCACCGCGGCCAGCAGTGGCCGACCGGGGGTCAGGGATTCGGCGGCGTATGCGGTGACCTCGGCGGTGATTTCGGGCGGATGCAGGTCGAGGGTGAATTCGACCACCAACGGGCCGTTCGCGGTGTTCGGACGCGCCTGCTCCCACGGTTTATCGGTCGCGCTGATCGCGCTCCGGTCCGGTACCTGCACCTCGACCGTCGAGGCACCGATGACCACCAGCTTCGTATGTTCCGCCGTGACATGGAAATACGAGGTGGTGTTGCCGTACACGTCGGTGCCGATCGACCGGTCCGATGGCATCGGATCGATATGGATATCGTGGGCGAACAGGCGCTGCCCGGGAAACTCCCGCGGCGTCAGATACGCGCGACCGTAGGAGCTGCTGACCTCGTCGGAATATTTGTAAGTAGTGCGATGCTCGATCCGATAGCGCCGGACCGCATCATTGGGCGCCATCATCCAACGACCCTCGTACTACCCCACAGCGGCTGGATACCAACCGGCAGAGCCAGTCTCGTCGTCTCGAACGATTCGGAGACCTTGCGCAACCGCAAGTGCACACCCTCCAACAGCTCGGCCAGCTCGGTACGCCTGCCCTCGGCGTCGGTGCTATCCAGATCGGCCGGGTCGACGCGGCTCAGCATGCGCTGTGCGTCGGCAAGTAACCGTTGCGGGCGTGCGGATCCCGACGCGCCGGGCAGCGCCTGGAAGTCGGCCTCCAGCTGATCGAGTTGATAGGCAAGCGAACGCGGGTTGCTCGCGTCGAAGAGCAGCAGTCCGGCCACGGCCGATACCCGCACCGAATCCCGGTACCGCCGACGGTAACTCACCGATGATTCGGTGGCCTCCAGCACCGCTTCGGTGACCACGCGCTCGGCCGCCACCGGATAGGTCTTCGTCAGCGCGGCGGCCAGCAATGCGGTCAGCGACAACCCCCGTTCGATGCGCTTACCGATATCCATGACATACCAACCGGTATCGCGCACCAGCGATTCGGCACCGATTCCGGACAGCGACAGCAGCGCCGCCAGTGACAGCGAATGCACCGCCGACAGTGCCGACTCCTGATCGTCGCCGGTGAATCGATATTCGGACAGCGCCCGTTCCATCGAACCCAGGATCATCCAGGTATCGGCCGACAACTGATCCCGCACGGCCCGCGCCGCCGACCCGTACCGATCGATCGCAAAGGCCATCGAACCGGACATATACCGATCGACGGTCAATTCCACCAGATAGTCGTGTCCCTCTCGGCCCGCCCCCGGCACCACCTGCTCAGCGGCAGCAGCCTGATCCGTATCCGCCCCCGCGGCAACATCATTCGTCCCAGCTGGCTCGGATTCATCAGCGCGGGAGTCGGGCCTCGGTTCATCTGGATGTCGTTCGGACCCCGAAGTAGGTTCCGTACCGGGCGCGCCCGCCGCCTGTGACTGCGCCGCATCCGAACCCGATACTCCCACAGCAGAACTCGGCTCGAGCTTCGCCACCACAGCGGGCCCGTGTACACCGCCGGGCAGCTCACTCAGTGGCGCCAAGGTACCGGTGGTGCGGGCCAGGGCGGCCATGAGCGCGGGCAGCGCGTCGGCACCTTCCAGCCACGGCTGGTAGCGGTAGTCCTGATAGCGGATGTGGGTCGCGATCAGCAGGCGCACCACGGCTTCGGCGCGTTCGCTGTAGCGGCCCATCCAGAACAGGTCATTGAGCACGCGGGGCGAGCTGACCGGTTCGAGTGCAGGGGCACGGCGTTCGCGTTCCTCGTGCGCGAGTTCGGTGCCGATGGCGGCGACGGCGGCGGGGGCCGCGCGGACCCAAATGTCCTTGGCGCCAACCTTGATGACCACTCGCTCGGGCAACAACCGCTGACGCAACTGCCCCAGACCACCCTCCATCGCGGTATAGCCGCCGCGCCGGGCCAGCGAGAACAGCCGCATACCGACCGGAGCCGAGGCCAGCCCGCCATACCCCTGGACGGCAGGTGCGACCGAGAACTGCGCCGGCTCCTGCCCGACCCACTGCCAGCCGCTGTCCTCGATCCGGGTGGCGAGTTCGGCGCGCTGGGCATTGGACAGTTCCGGCCCGAACAGCGTCGCCCCGTCGACCGCCGAACGGATGATCAGCCGATCCAGATTGGCGATCAGATGCGAGCGTTCGCTGTCGTGGCCGCCCCAGTAGGCCGGCGCGCCCTCCAGCGCCAACTCCTCGCCGAGCAGGGCCCGCGATATCCGGGGCAGGAATCCGGCCAGCGCCGGATTCTCCAGCAGCCCGCTGCCGAGGGTATTGACCACGGTCACCGCACCGCGCCGCAGCACTTCCACCAGGCCGACCACCCCAAGCCGCGAATCCGGCCGCAGATCCAGCGGATCGGAGAATTCGGCGTCCACCCGGCGCAGCACCACATCGACCCGCTTCAGGGTGCCGAGCGAGCGCATCCACAGCGCGCCGTCGCGCACCACCAGATCCGCGCTCTCCACCAGCGGAAAACCCAGTGTCGAGGCCAGATGGGCCTGATCGAAGGCGGTTTCGGAGTGCACACCTGGACTCAGCACCACCACGACCGGATCCTCGTCATCGGCCATCGGCGCGGATTCGATCAACATCAACCGCATGGCCCTGGCGAACGGTGTCAACGGCCGCGGATTGGAGCGCTCGAAGGCCTCCGGAATCGCCGTCGACACCACCCGACGGTCGGCCAGCGCGTAGCCGGCGCCCGACGGGGCCTGTGCCCAGTCCGCGATCACCCGGAACTGTCCGTCACTCCACCGGCTCAGATCGCAGGCGTGCAGGAACAGCTGATGCCGTCCGGGAATCGTGATGCCGTGCGCAGCCCGCACATATCCGCGGTTGCCGAATACCAATTCCGGCGGCAGTAGGCCGGTGGTGATGGTGCGGCGCGCGCCGTAGATATCGGTGAGCACCTCGTCGAGCACCCGCGAGCGCTGCACCAGCCCGGCCTCGAGCCGGGTCCAGTCGTCCGCGGACACCAGCAGCGGAATGGGATCCAGGCGCCAGGCCGTCGGCAGGGCCGGTTCGCCCGCCGCGCCCACTTCGGTGTAGTAGATGCCATCGTCATCGATCAGTCTGCGCACCCGGCTGTCCAGCCGCCCGAGTCCGCTCGTGCCCAACTCGACGAAGTCGGCGGACAGCTCCGACCAGATATGCCGCACACCGCCGTTGGCATCGACCAATTCGTCGTAGTAGCCGCCCATCGGCCGACCACATTCGTCGAAGGACCCGCTATCGGCCCCCTCGGCGCGATATATGGCGAACTGTTCGGCGATCTGCTCGCGCACGCCGAGACGTCCGGCATTCGGCGGCGTCGACTCCCCCCGCGCGCCGGATTCCCGGGCGCCCGAGCCTCGCGCCTCGTCGCGCATAGTCACCGCGCCGACCTCGCTTCCCCTGTCAGACGTTGTCCAGTGCGCCGCGGACACATGTCCGACCTCGCCTTACCGATTGCTGACCAGTCCCCACACCGTCCGCGCCCGGCGCAGATCGAGAATGCCCGGCGCTCCGATATCAGTGGCCTGTGCTGTCATCTTCGCACGTAGTTCCCCCAGGTCGACCCGGGCCGTGGTGTGCCCGGCCGCCTCGAACCTGCGGTTGCGGCGCGATTGCGCGACCACCGCGTTGACCGGCGGCTCGTCGAAGGCCATGCCGCCCGGATGTGAGACGTGATACGTGCAGCCGCCGCGGGACAGCCCGGTCTCGGCGTCGATGAGATCGAAGACGAGCGGCGCGTCGACGGTGATCGACGGGTGCAGCGAGTTGGGCGGCTGCCACGCGCGATAGCGCACCCCGGCCACTTGGACGTCGGCCTTATCGGTGGCCAGCAGCGGCACCGGCATCCCATTGCAGGTCACCACGAAGCGGTCCCGGTCCGCACCGACCACCCGCACCTGCAGCCGCTCCACCGAGGAATCGACATAGCGGGCGGTGCCGGTCGCCGCGGTCTGCTCGCCGAGAGTGTTCCACGGCTCGATCGCGCCGCGCAGTTCGAGTTCGACATCGCCGAGCACCACGGTGCCGATGCGTGGGAAGCGGAATTCGGTGAACGGATCGAGCCAGGAGGTGTCGAAATCGATACCGTGCACGCGCAGGTCGGCGGCGACATCGGCGATATCGGTCATCAGGAAATGCGGCAGCAGATAGCGGCCGTGCAGATTCGCACCGTGTCGAATCAGCCCGGCCCGCAACGGCTCCGACCAGAATCGCGCGACCAGGCCGCGAACCAGCAGCGACTGCACCAGAGCCATCTGGAAATGCGGCGGCATCTCGAAACCGCGCAGCTCGACCAATCCCAGTCTGCCCCTTGCGGTTTCCGGGCTGTACAGCTTGTCGACGCAGAATTCGGCGCGATGGGTATTGCCGGTCAGATCGGTGAGCAGATGCCGCAGCGCCCGATCGATATGCCATGGCGCGGATCGCCCATCCGAATGCTTGCTCAACCTCGCGATTTCGGCGAAGGCGATCTCCAATTCGTACAGCGCGTCCTCGCGCCCCTCGTCCACCCGAGGGGCCTGCGAGGTCGGCCCGACGAACCGACCGGCGAACAGATACGACAGCGACGGATGCCGCTGCCAGTAGGTCAGCATCGACACCAGCAGATCCGGACGGCGCAGCAGCGGTGACCGCGCGGGGGTCACCCCACCGAGGGTGATGTGATTGCCGCCGCCGGTCCCGCTGTGCGTGCCGTCCACATCGAAGGATTCGGTGCTCAGCCGGGCCAGCCTCGCCTGCTCGTACAGCGTCGAGAGCAGGTCGGACTGTTCGGCGAAGGACGCGCTCGGCTGCACATTCACCTCGATAACGCCGGGGTCCGGCGTCACCGAAAGGGTGCGCAGCCTGGCATCGACGGGCGGGGCGTAGCCCTCGAGCACCACCGGCTGTCCCAGCGCGATCGTGGCGGCCTCGACGCGCCGGAGCAGATCGAGGAAGTCGTCGAGTTGCTCCAACGGCGGCAGGAAGACGTGCAACCTGCCATTGCACACCTCACCGACGAGTGCGGTGGTCGGCTCCCAGTCCGCGTCCGCCACCACCGCGGGTGGTTCGGTGCGTTGGGCCCGCAGCGGTCCCATGAACAGCGGGTCGCTGTCGGGCCGTGGCCGCGGCGGCTGCCAGGAGATGGCATCCAGCGGTAACCGCAATCCGGCGGGCGAATCGCCCTCCGACAATACGATTCGGCCCTCCGGCTGATCGGGTGACTTGCCGCGACGCATCCGCCAGTCGGCACTGGCCCACCCGGATCCGTCCGCACGCCGATACAGCGGAAGCACATACGCGACGGGCGCGGTCACCGGATCGTCGAGCCGCGCCAGCAGCTCCTTGCGGGCCTGCGCCGAATCCTGGCCCGGTTCCAGATCATCGCTCGGATCCACCGGATCCCCCTGCGGCGCACGGACACTGCCCGCCAGCCGGGCCAGCGGGTCCTCGAAGGCGGGGCGCACCTGGGTATCCGGGAGGCCGAGACCCGCGGCGACATGTGCGATCAAAGCGCGCGCCGACTCCGCATCGGCACGCATCGGCCATTGCGTACGCCGGACCACCGCATCGTCCGCGGTCACCGCACCGTTGCCATTTCCGACCGACGCGGTGGACGAATCCGAAATACGCTGTGCCCCAGTCGGATTCTCGACGCCAGCGGCCGAATCATCAGCCGCATCCACCTGCTGCCGGGCCACGCTCCCGGAATGCTCGGCCATCGGCTCGACGCCGACGCTGTGCCCCTTCGACACCACGGTGACCAGCTTGGGCGGCATCCACGGATCGGTCAGCAGATCCTGGCGCGTCCAGACCGGTTCCCCGTCGGCACGCCAGGCAACCGCGATCTCCCAGCGCGGCAACGGTTCTCCCGGATACCACTTGCCCTGCCGGTATTGGACGATGCCGGTCGGCGCGTAGATGCGGCGCAGGCGATCGGCGAGATCGACGGCTCGCTCCCGTTTGTGCGTACCGTCGGCTTCGGTGGTCCATTCCGGGCCGGTCTGGTCATCGATCGAGACGAAGGTCGGCTCACCGCCGATGGTCAACCCGATATCCATCGCGGCCATGCGCTCGTCCACCACCGCACCGGCCGCGGTGATCCGCTCCCACTGGGATGCGGTGTAGGGCAATGTGGTTCGCGGATCCTCGTGCACCCGGCGCACCGTATTGGCGAAATCCATGGTCGCCTCGGTGCGCCCGGTCGCCCCGGTGATCGGGGCCGACGAGCTCGGATGCGGTGTCGCGGCCAGCGGTATGTGGCCCTCCCCCGCGAACAGGCCCGAGGTCGGGTCCATCCCGACCCACCCCGCGCCGGGCAGATACACCTCGGTCCAGGCGTGCAGATCGGTGAAGTCGGCGGGCGGACCCGAGGGTCCGTCGAGCGAGGGCACGTCCTGGGCCAACTGCACCAGATATCCGGAGACGAACCGCGCCGCCAACCCGAATTCGCGCAGGATCGACACCAGCAGCCAGGCCGAATCGCGGCACGACCCGATCGCGACGCGCAGCGTATGGTCCGGCGATTGCACGCCCGGCTCCATCCGAATCGTGTAGCCGACGTCATTGCGCAGCGCATGATTGACCGCGACCAGGAAGTCGATGGTGCGCGGCCGATCGGTCGGCGTATGCGCGCGCACCCAATCCCGGACCAGCGCACCGGGTCCGCAACCGGGTTCGGATTCATCCACCGGCCGCAGATATTGCTCCAGATCGGCGACCAGTTCCCGGCCGTAGGCGAACGGGAAATGCTCGGCGTAGTCCTCGACGAAGAAGTCGAACGGGTTGATCACCTCGAGATCCGCGATCAGCCCAACTGTGATCGACAGCTCCCGCGCCGGATTCGGAAAGACCAGCCGAGCAAGGAAATTTCCGAATGCGTCCTGCTGCCAGTTGCAGAAGTGATCGTCCGGGGTGACCCGCATCGAGTAGGCCTCGATCCTGGTCCGCGAATGCGGCGCCGGTCGCAGTCGCACCACGTGGGGATGGACCGCCACCAGCCGGTCGAAGGTGTAGGTCGTCCGGTGTTCGAGCGACACCTTGATGCCCATGCAGCAAGTTCACCACACCCTGGCCGGGTGTGGTGCGGCATGAGCAGTCGGTTTCCGGACAGCCGCTGTCCCGATGCCGTCGCGCGACACGCGCCCGACCTCCCACCGGCCCGCGCGGGTGGGTGCTATGACCGATTCACGAACCGATCTCGTCTGGAGGTCATATGCGTGCGCCGAACTGTCCGTCCTGCGAATCCGCCATCGACCACTGCCACGGCACCCTGATCGTTCACCCGGCCCGAATCACCGAATGCACCGACGCCGACTGCATCGATTTCGACCACGCCCGACACACCTTCGTCATCGATTGCGCCGACGTTGCCGGGGGCTGCCCCTGCACCGCACCGACGCGGGATACCGCCAGCACCGCCTGAACACACCCGGCTGCGCCGAACTTGCTGCAGTCGCGCCCCCGTAGGCTGGGCTGGTGAGTTACGACCACGTCTTGTTGCCGTCCGGTGCCGCCACGACGATCGCGCAGGTCGACGCGTATCTGGCCACCCAGCAGGGGAGACCCGAGACGGAAGCGGTCGCGGCGATGGCGGCCGAGCTGAACAGACGCAATGCCGAGCTACCCGAACAGGACGGTTTCCTGAGCACGGTTCCGATCGGCGGCGCGGCGACCGGTGCGGTGCTGCCCGTTCCGTGCCCGTACGACGCGATCGGATTCGTCCGGCATCTGCTGTTCGAGATCGCGACGCCGCTGAACTACGCCGTCTACGATCCGCAGCTGGCCTGGTTGATCGATCCGGCCGGACATGTGCCCGCACTGGTCACCCACGGTGGCGCCGGTGAATTCCCCTATGTGACGAAGGCGCTGACCGACCAGTGGATCGCCGAGCTGGCCCCGCCGAATCCCTATCTGGTCGTCGAACGCGACGAGCAGATCTACATCCAGACCTACCGCGACAAGTCCGGGACCTTCACCCTCGAATATCGAGATGGCGCCCCGGACAAGCACTTCGGCGTAACCGTCACCGACCCGCAGATCGTGGCGGAGCTGATCTGGGATTGGGCCATCGACGACCGCAGCCGCCTGCAAACCCTGCCCTGGAGCCGAATCACCCTGTGACGGTTACTGGTTCTGCACGGCCAGTCGACCGGCGAGGGCAATGAAGGAGGCCCCGAAGACCCGGCGCATCCACGTGACCACCGCGGGTCGCGATATCACGTGGTTGCGCACGGCGGCTGCGCACGCTCCATACACCGCGAACACCACGAAGGTGGCGAGCATGAACAGCCCGCTCAGTTCGAGCATGCGCGCCAGCGCATTCGGCGCACTATTCGGCACGAACTGGGGCAGGAAGGCGAAGAAGAAGATCGTCAGCTTCGGGTTGAGAATATTGAGCAGCACCGCCGAAGTGATCACCTGGCGCGCCGAGGGCGCACCATGGGTTCCGGTCTGTTCCTCCGGTACGGCGAGCGCGCCCTTGTCCCGGAAGGTATTCCACGCCATGTACAGCAGGTAGGCGACACCGAGATATTTCAGTGTCTGAAAGGCGACGGCACTCGCGTTGAGCAGTGCCGCCAGTCCGGTCACGGCCGCGACCATGTGCGGAATGATGCCGAGTGTGCAGCCGAAGGCCGCGATCACACTGGCTCTTGTCCCCCGGGACAGTCCGGCCGCCAGTGTGAACAGCACGCCGGTTCCGGGAGTGGCGACGATGACGAGCGTGGTCAACAAGAACTCGATGCTCATCCCCGACACAGTAACGCGTGTTCGGTCGGGCGCAACCCCCGATTTACAGTGTGCGCCGACCCGATAGCGCGCGGCCGAGCGTGAGCTCGTCGGCGAATTCGAGATCGCCGCCCATCGGCAGGCCGGAAGCCAATCGCGTCACCGAAAGACCCGGAAAATCGCGCAGCATTCGCACCAGGTAGGTGGCCGTCGCCTCGCCCTCGGTATTCGGGTCGGTCGCGATGATCACCTCGGCGACATCGACGCCGTCCTCCTGATTGCCGATGCGCGCCAACAGTTCTCGAATGCGCAGCTGGTCCGGTCCGATGCCGCTGAGCGGGTCGAGCGCGCCGCCGAGCACGTGATAGCGGCCGCGGAATTCCCGGGTGCGCTCGATGGCCTGCACATCCTTGGGCTCCTCGACCACACAGATCATGGTGCGGTCGCGACGCGGATCCGAACAGATGCGGCACATTTCGTTATCCGAGACCGTGCCGCAGACAATGCAGAACTGCACGCCGTCGC
Source organism: Nocardia sp. NPDC004604 (assembly GCF_040609795.1). NCBI lineage: Bacteria > Bacillati > Actinomycetota > Actinomycetes > Mycobacteriales > Nocardiaceae > Nocardia > Nocardia sp. NPDC004604. Next base: position 30,774 of record NZ_JBEXLC010000022.1, on the reverse strand, counting down.
GCACCTTCTGCAAAGCGGCCTGCAGCCGGTCGATTTCCGGCGGCTCCACCTGGAGCAGATGAAATGCGATGCGCTGCGCGCTCTTCGGACCGACGCCGGGTAGCTTTCCCAACTCGTCGATCAGATCCTGGACCGGGCCCTCGTACAAAGACGTCCTCGGATCAGAAGTCGGGCAGACCGGGCAGCGCCCCGCCACCGGCCAGCGGACCGAGCCGCTCGGCGGCCAGCTGCTGCGCATTGGACATGGCGTCGTTGACCGCGCCGATCACCAGATCCTGCAGACTCTCGACATCGTCGGGATCGACGATCTTCGGGTCGATCGCCAGCGCGACGACCTCGCCGGTCGCCTTGATCGTGACCTTGACCAGGCCGCCACCGGCCTGACCCTCCACTTCGGTCGCCGCGATCTCGGCCTGGGCCTGCATCACCGCCTGCTGCATCTGCTGCGCCTGGGCGAGTAACTGCTGCATATCGAACTGACCACCGGGCTGCACGGCTTGTCCTCTCTGCGGAAAGTGTCGCCGTCCAGCGTAGTGGGCGCCGCTGCGGGCCGTCCGTCCGGAGCCCGGTGCCCGACCGACGGCCGGGTAACGATTGGATCTTCAACGAATGCGGCGCAGGGCCGCCATGCCTACCATCGATTTGGGTCGGGTGTGGTGATTTCTGGAGACAGCTATGAATGCGAACCGAGTTCTTTTCATCAGCACCCTGGCGCTTTCCTTGGGCTTCCCCAGTGTGCTCCTCGGGGTCGCGAGCCCCGCCGCCGCCGACTCGGGCGTCCCCGATTCCGATGTCGTCGATTCGGGTGTCGTCAACACCGCGCTGGACTACGGCGGCGGCTGCGTACTCTACCCCGACAACCCGACAGCCACCATCGATTCGCTCCGATTCCGCTGCTCGGCAGTGCAGCAGGACGCGATCTTCCACGACGCCCCGCGCGGCAATGTGCCGAGCGGCGTGACCAACGGCTGGGTCACCCGGCCACCGGTCATGCAGGCGGTGGCCCCGTCACTGTGGATCGGCAAGACCTTCTATACCGGCCCCGACGGTGGCTTTCTGGTGAACCGGGTCACCAGCGCGGGCCTAGAGGCCTGGAAGGCCGACGTCTACACCGCCCCCGCACTCTCCGATGGCGGACCGGCCTGGGCGCTGAACTACGACCCCTCACCGACACCACCGGTCTACGACGAGATCCGCGAGATCACGCCCAATGTGTGGTTCGGCTACTCCTGGTGGCGCGGCTATTTCCAGACCACCCTGCTGCTGACCTTCGCGCTGACCTACTAGTGCGGTTATTTGACTCTCCCCTCACTGGAGGGTGTTCGCTGGAGACATGACAGCGACAGTCTCCATCGGGGAGTTCGCCCGGCTGACCTACCTCAGCGTGAAAACGCTGCGGTACTACCACGAGGTCGAACTGCTCGAACCCGTCGCGATCGACGCCGGATCGGGATATCGGCGTTATTCGATCGATCAGGTCGCGCAGGCCCATCTGATCCGGCGGCTGCGCGGGCTGGATATGCCGCTGCCCGAGATCAAGGCGGTCCTGGCCGCCTCGGATACCGAATCCCGGGACACGGCACTGCGCGCCCATCTGGCGCGCATGGAAGTGGAGTTGCAACGCACGCGGTCGGTGGTGGCATCGCTGCGGTTGCTGCTGACACCGTCCGCGCCGATCACCGTCGAATACCGATCGATTCCGGCCTTCCCGGCGCTCGCCCGCGTCGAATCGGTCACCAGGCACGCACTCGGGGATTGGTGCGCGGCCACGTATCCGCTCTTGCACGAGACACTGGCCGCGACGAATATCGCGCCCACCGGTGTCGACGGCGCAACCTATTCGATGGAATTCTTCGCCGACGACGAGGGTGAGGTCGCCGCCTTCGTCCCGATCCCGGCCGCGGCCGATATCGCAGTGCCGGAGGAACTCTCGATCATCGAACTGCCCGCGCGCCGCTTCGCCGTGGCCGTGCACTCGGGCCCCTTCGACGATTTCGACCGCACCTATGGCGCCCTCGGCAGCCACGTCGCCGAACACGACACCGCACTGGCCGAACCGGTCCGGGAGCTCTATGTCCTCGGCCCCGGCGAAATCGACGATCCCACCGCCTACCGCACCGAAGTCTGCTGGCCCATCGGTCGGCTCTGAAATAGGGAGAACCACAATGACACTCACCATCGGGCACATCACCTTCGATTGTGCCGATGCGGCCGCGCTGGCCGGTTTCTGGTCCGAGCTATTGGATCGGCCGCTGGATGCGAACGCGAGCTCCGAGTTCGCCACCGTCGGTATGGCCGAAGGGATTTCGCCGGTGCTGATGTTCATCCAGGTGCCGGATAAGACGCCCGGCAAGAATGTGATCCACCTGGACCTGAAGGCCGCCGACTGGCGCGAGCAGATCGATCGCGCGATCGGCTTGGGCGCCAAGCACATCGGCGACTTCGACGAATACGGCGCGCAGTGGGTAACGCTGGCCGATCCGGAGGGCAACCTGTTCGATATCGCGGCCAGCTGATCGACGGGAAGCCACATCCAGCGGTCGGACTCTGGTGTCCGGATTCCGACGTCCCGTCGACTACCGCCCAGAACGAATGATCTCTGCGATATTGCGCTCGGCCAGCGCGCTGATCGTCAGCGACGGGTTCACTGTTCCGGTGCTGCCCGGCACGGCCGCCCCGTCCATTACGTACAGGCCTCGATGCCCGGAAACCCGGCCGTAGCGATCTGTCGCGCGGCCGATCACCGCGCCGCCCAACGGATGTGGGGTGAACGAGGCATTCGCCTCCCAGGCCGGTCGGGCGGGCATGCCGGGCACGCCCACCTGGTCGTTGACTTCCCGCGCTCGCGCGAGGTAGCCGGCCGCGCCGTTATCCGGCCATTGCAGGTTCACGCGCCCGTCGGCCGGGTTGTAGACGAACCGGCCGCGGGTGTCGTCCAGCACCATGCCCAGCGATCCGAGAATGCCGATATCGAGGGGTGTCACACCGGGGACGAACCAGTTCTCCAGTGATACGGGTGCGCCCGCCTCGTCCAGGATCCGGCTCACGGACGCGGCGCCCTGGGTACCCACGACGGGCGAGCTGGCCGACCGCGCCAACGCGACGTCGCCGTTGCCGCCCCAGCCTTCGCCGATGTGCTCGTTCAGGTTCGGCAGCGCGCCGGTCGCCTGCGCGCGCACCAGCAGCTCGGAAGTGCCGACGGAGCCCGCGGCGAGGAACAGCATGTCGCAGGTCAGTGTCCGGGTGCGCAACACCTCGCCGGTAGGGGCGAGTTTGGTAACGGTGACGGCATAGCGACCCGGTTCTTCCGCGATGGCATCCACGCGATGGCCGGGATAGATCTGGGCACAGCCGGTGCCCTCGGCATAGCGCAGATAGTTCTGGTTCAGATCGAACTTCGCGCCATTGGAATTGCCCAGGTTCGAACGGCCGATCGTCGCCGACGGCAGCGACCGTCCGGCCAGCTCGTCGCGGATGACGTCCCAATTCCAACTGCTGTCGATGCGCTGTGGCGTACGCCCGGCCGCGCGGACCTGGTCGTCCCAGGCCCGCGAATGCGCGAACGCCCAAGAGTCATAGATGTCATTCGGAATCGGGCTCAGCCGCAACATCTCTCGGACCTTGGGGTAGTAGACCTCGTGCATCTCGCGGTAGTCGACCACACCGCGGAACACTTGGTCGAAGAACCGCTGCTCCGGCTCGATCATCACCCCGGTGAACACCACCGAGCCACCGCCCACACACGCACCGCGCCACACGTCCATGCCCGGGTAACAGCAAACGTCGAGGACCCCGCCGAACGCATCGAACTGCATCGGGATCCGGTTCGCACCGGTAAAGGTGGTGCAATGCCAGAAGCCGCGGCCATCCGGAATCGTGTCGCCGCAGAAGATGTCGCGCCACGGATCATTCGGCCAGCGCGACCCGCGCTCGAGCACCGCGACCTGGACTCCGGACTCCGCCAGGCGCAGCGCGGAGATCGCGCCCCCGAACCCCGATCCGATGACGATCGCGGGCACATGATCGGCCGGATCCGGCAGCGGTGCGAAGATCTCCGGCACCAGCACGCGGTACACCGGCGCAATCGGGCTCGGGCTGAAGTCTTCGGCCCGTGCCGCCGACGCGGCCGCCGCAAGCGTGCTGCCACCCGCAAGACCGGTCATCGCGGCCAGGCCAGCGCCCCTGATGAAACCACGTCTGTCCATGGTGCCCCTCACCTGATCTGAACGGCGCTCCATCACCTCCGGCGCCCAAAACCCATTGGTGAGCGCTTGGAACACGGTTACACGCGGGCGCGTCGTCGAGGCATAGCCGCCGGGCCGCTCCAACAGCGACACTCCGCCATAGCGACTATCTATCATAGGTAAGAAACCCGAGTGGGAGGTGACAACGTATTGATCCGCGTGTGGATTCGGTGGCTGCTGTTGCATGGCCTACCGCGATTCTTGCTCCTGTTGACGGCGCGCCGGGGCAATCCCCTCGGGCAGCTCGCGGTCGGGCCGGATCGTCTGCTCGGCTCGTCGATCTACCTCGAGCAGATCCGGCAGCGGGGCCGGATCCCCACGATATCGGGCGCGCGCGTGACCGTGGACTACGAAGTGTGCCGACTCGTCCTGCGAGACCGTCGCTTCAGCGTGGTCACGCCCAACCACCGAGCCCTGCCGAAACCGATCCGCTGGGTGATGACCAAGACGGATCCGGGGCTGCCCAACCTCACAGAACCGCCCTCGATGCTGGTGACCGATCCGCCGGATCACACCCGCTACCGTCGCCTGGTCGGGCAGGCATTCACACCGAAGGCGATCGCCGAACTGCGGGAACGGGTTGTCGAAGTGACCGATGACCTGCTCGACGACCTGCAATCGAAGCCGCGGCCGGATCTGATCGTCGACTTCTGCCAACAGCTGCCCGTCGCGATCATCGCCGAGATCCTCGGGTTGCCCGCCGAGATGCATGCGACCCTGCTGAAGTGGGGAGACAGCGGTGCGCCGCTGCTCGAACGCGGTCTGAGCTGGGCCACCTACCGCCACGCCATCGAAGACCTGGCCGAGGTGGAGCGGTACTTCAACCAATACCTCGACAGGCTCGCCGCCGAACCGGGCGACGACGTGCTCAGCATGCTGGTGAAAGGTGGCGAGCTCACCCGCCGCGAGCAGATGGCCAATGCGGCGCTACTGCTGGACGCCGGATTCTTGACCACGGTGAATATGCTCGGCAACGGAATCGCCCTGCTGACAAGTCATCCGGACCAGTTGGAACTGCTGGCGGCGCAGCCGGAGCTCTGGCCGCGCGCGGTCGAGGAAATCCTGCGCTACGACGGTCCGGTGCGGATGACGGGCCGGGTCGCGAGCTGCGAGGTCGACATCGCCGATCAGCGCGTCAAATCCGGTGCCCTGGTGCTGCTGTCGTTGGCGGGCGCCAACTACGACCCCGCAGTCTTCCCCGATCCCGAAAGATTCGATATCACCAGGGCCAACGCCGGGGACCATCTCTCGTTCGGCAGCGGGATGCACGGCTGCCTGGGAGCGACGCTGGCCCGATTGGAAGGCACCATCGCGCTGCGAGAGCTCTTCGAGCGGTTCCCGGACCTGCGCCTGGACGGCCCGCCGATCCCGCATCCCCTGCGGAACCTGCACGCCTACCGCTCGATGCCCGCCAAACTGCATGCCGCCTGATCGAAAAGGCCCGGCACGCGCGTGGTGCCGGGCTATTCGGTTGTCTCAGGCGAGTTCGCGCGCCAGATTCGCGAGCACCTCGGCCTGAATCTTCTTCAGCCCCAACGGTGCGAAGATGCCCTCGAAGATGCCGGCGACACCGCCCGCGCCCTGCCACGAGGTACGCAGGGTGATCTGCGAACCCGAACCGTCCGGCGTTACCGTCCAGGTGTTCACCAGCGTCGAATTCGAATCCCGTTCGGTCACGATGGAATCGGAAACCGAAACGACCGCATGCACATTGCGGGAACGCTTCTCGGTGGCCTGCAGGGTCCACTCGGCGACGGTGCCCGCACCCTTGCCGCCCTCCACCACCTTGTAGTCGCGGTAGTGCGAGGACAGGATGCGCGGACGCACCGTCTCGTAATCCGCGATGGCCTCGAGTGTGCGCTGCGGATCCGCCGCGACGGTGATCGAACTGCTGGCGCTGACCTGTCCCACAATGAGCTCCTTGTCCGGCTGCGTCTTCTGGTCGCTCCGCGGGCTCGCTCCCCGCGGTTCGGTCGCTCCGCGGCTCCGCTCCCGCGGCTTCCCCCTTATCCTGCCCTGTCGGCGGCGCTGCGTGGCGTCGAGGGCGGTCCGCGCGGCGCGATGTTGATCACCGCGCGCCGGCCGGTCCGCACTGTTAGGCTCCGATCAGATTGCGCCGGAGGGGATCCATGCAATACATCGTGCGAAACGGCTGCTCGACGCGGGAGCGGAGACCGCGCGACGAGCAGCGGACACGGCCCGGATCACCACTGCACTGATACGGCGAGTCCTTGATATTCCCGATGCAACGGATCCGTGACATTTATCCCTCGTCTACGTCATGGCAGTGGCTCGGCGAACCGGTGCGTACTAGCGTCGAGGAGTGGCAGTGAGTCTGTTGGGGAAGGCCGGACCCGCATCGGCCGCACACGAATCAGGTTTCGCCGCGCATCGAGCAGGTGTGGACCGACTGTTGGCCAGTTATCGCGCAATACCCACCGACGCCAACGTCCGACTGGCGAAGAAGACCTCGAATCTGTTCCGGGCCAGGGCCAAGAACACCGCACCCGGACTCGACGTCTCCGGACTGGCCAAGGTCATCGCGGTGGACGCCGAGGCCAAGACCGCCGAGGTGGCCGGGATGACCACCTACGAGGATCTGGTCGCCGCCACCCTGCCCTACGGGCTGGCCCCGCTGGTGGTGCCGCAGCTCAAGACGATCACCCTCGGCGGCGCGGTCACCGGCCTCGGCATCGAGTCCACCTCGTTCCGCAACGGCCTGCCACACGAGTCGGTACTGGAGATGGACGTGCTGACCGGCGCGGGCGAGATCATCACCGCGACACCGGATGGCGAGCACGCCGATCTGTTCCGCGGCTTCCCGAACTCCTACGGCACCCTCGGTTACTCGGTCCGCCTGAAGATCGAACTGGAGGCCGTGCGGCCCTATGTGGCGCTGCGCCACATTCGCTTCCATGATCTGCGCGAACTCGAATCCACCCTGGCCCAGATCGTCACCGATAAGACCTACGACGGTGAACCCGTCGACTACCTCGACGGCGTGGTCTTCACCGCCGACGAGAGCTACCTGACGCTGGGCCGCCAAACCGACGAGCCCGGCCTGGTCAGCGACTACACCGATATGGACATCTACTACCGGTCCATCCAGCACGACTCCGCACAACCCAAGCGTGACCGGCTGACCATCCACGACTACCTGTGGCGCTGGGATACCGACTGGTTCTGGTGCTCGCGCGCTTTCGGTACGCAGAATCCGAAGATCCGCCGGTTCTGGCCGAAGCGCTACCGCCGCAGCAGTTTCTACTGGAAGCTCATCGCGCTGGATCACAAGTACCACATCGGCGACAAGCTGGAGGCCCGCCAGGGCAACCTGCCGCGCGAGCGGGTGGTGCAGGACATCGAGGTGCCGGTCGAGCGGACCGCGGACTTCGTCGAATGGTTCCTGCGCGAAATTCCGATCGAACCGATCTGGCTGTGCCCACTGCGGCTGCGGGAAACAACCGCGGCGACCGATGCCCGCCCGTGGCCGCTGTATCCATTGGCGCCCAACCGGACCTACGTCAATGTCGGATTCTGGTCCGCGGTCCCGACCGTCGCCGGTCAGCAGGAGGGCACGGCCAACCGCGCCATCGAGCGGACGGTGTCCGAATTCGACGGTCACAAATCCCTGTACTCGGATTCCTATTACGGCGAAGATGAATTCGCGGCCCTGTACGGCGGCGAAACCTACACCGAATTGAAGAAGCGCTACGACCCGGACCAGCGATTGCTGGATTTGTATTCGAAGGCGGTGCAACGCAAATGACTACATTCAAGGACCGTTCCGATGTCTTCGCGGACCTCGGGACAAAACTCAGCATTGCCGAGATCTTCGAGACCCTGATCGACGGCGATGTCCCGATCCGGCTGACCGCCTACGACGGCAGCACGACCGGACCGGAGGATTCGGAATACAGCCTGGAGATCAAGACCCCGCGCGGCATCAACTACCTGGCGACCGCGCCCGGTGACCTCGGCATGGCCCGCGCGTACATATCCGGTGATCTGACCGCCGCCGGCGTCCACCCCGGCGATCCGTACAATATTCTGAATGCGATGGACGGCTTGAAGTTCCGTCGTCCTTCGGCGCTGGCGCTGGTCACCATCGCCCGCTCGCTCGGATGGGAGCGGCTCAAGCCGATCGCACCGCCCCCGCAGGAGACGCTGCCGCGGTGGCGCCGGATCGCACTGGAAGGCCTGCGGCACTCCAAGACTCGCGACGCCGAGGCCATCCACCACCACTACGACGTCTCGAACACCTTTTACGAATACGTCCTCGGCCCCTCGATGACCTACACCTGCGCGGTCTATCAGGACGAGAACTGGACGCTGGAGCAGGCCCAGGAGAACAAGTACCGCCTGGTCTTCGACAAGCTGCGGCTGAAGGAGGGCGACCGCCTGCTCGATATCGGCTGCGGCTGGGGCGGCATGGTGCGCTATGCGGCCAAGCGCGGCGTCAAGGTCATCGGCGCGACACTATCCGCGGAACAGGCGGAGTGGGCGCAGCAGCGGATCGCCGAACAGGGACTGTCGGAGCTGGCCGACGTGCGGCACTCCGACTACCGCGATATTCCGGAGGTCGGCTTCGACGCCGTCTCCTCGATCGGGTTGACCGAACACATCGGTGTGCACAACTACCCGTTCTACTTCGACTACATCAAGAGCAAGCTGCGCGAGGGTGGCCTGTTCCTCAACCACTCCATCACCAGGCCGGACAACACCCGGACCACCAAGGCCGGCGACTTCATCGACCGCTACGTCTTCCCGGACGGCGAACTGATCGGCTCGGGCCGGATCATCTCCGAGATCCAGAATGTCGGCCTCGAGGTGACGCACGAGGAGAATCTGCGCGAGCACTACGCGCTCACCCTGCACGAATGGTGTAAGAATCTGGTCGCCAACTGGGATGCCTGCGTCGCGGAGGTCGGCGAGGGCACCGCGAAGGTGTGGGGCCTGTACATGGCCGGTTGCCGACTCGGCTTCCAGCGCAATGTGGTTCAGCTACACCAGGTGCTCGGCGTCAAACTCGGCCCGAACGGCGACTCCGGTCTGCCGCTGCGGCCGTGGTGGCAGCCGTAACCATTACCCCGAGACTGCCCGTCCTAGCCGAGGAGTTCATCCAGGAATAGGGCGGGCAGTGCGGTATCTCCGGTTTGTCCCGGTGTGCCACGCATTTCGGTACGCAGCACCCCCAGGATGGACAGCACACCGGGGCCCGCATCCAAAAGCGGCATGGTCCAGCCGTGTTCGGCACAGGTGGCCGCGGCGGGCAGCAGCAGTCCGGTGGCCTCGCCGACCCAGCCGGAGGCGGCCAGACATTCGGCCAACAGCAGTGCGGTATCCAATTCCGCACGGGGACGCTGCTGTTCGACCATCCGGCCGTGCAGTGCGCGGGCCCGGCGCACCGCACGATCATCCGAACGCGGCTGACGTTCGGCCAGCAGCGCCCGGATGGCGGCGATCTCCTCCGCCTCCGCCGCCAGCGCCGCCGCACCCGTCATCCGATGTGCCTGGTGAATGGTTCCGGAGATATCCGATTCGTATCCGGACGCGGCGTCCGCGGCCCGCCGGGCCGCGGTATCGGTCAGCAGGCCGAGGCGCAGCCGCTCGGCGCGAATATGCGCGGCGAGCCGAATCAGCCGGTTATCGGTGGCGATTCGATCGCCCTCGTCGAGACGCGCGGTGGCCGTGTAGAGATCGCCGAGCGCGGCCTTGACCCGGGCGCCGATCACGAAGGTGGAGATCAGGAAGTCGACCGGACCGACCCGGGTGACCAATTCGTGGCTGTCGTCGAGCAGCCGATCGGCGATATCGAGTTCGCCTCGGCGGTAATTCATCTCACCGACCAGCGCGGCGGCCACCCGCACCGCATGTGAGCGCGGCCCCGACCGCTCCCGCGCGGTCTCCCATGCCTGTTGGAAACAGCCTGTGGCGGTGGCGATATCGAGTTGTTCATAGGCCGCGGCACCCTGTCCGCACAGGCCGAATACCGCGCCGAGCGGATCCTTGGATCGGGCGTGATACGGGGCGGCCCACTCCTGGATTTCGCGGGCGCCGTCGAAATCGAATTCGCACAGTCGCACGAACGAGATCAGATTCGCCGCGGTCGATACGGTCCACGCGGGTAGTTCGTCCGGCTTTTCCAGGCAGTCGGCCACCCGGTCCAGCACACCCTCGGTGTGATCGCGGGCGATCTGATCCGAGGCCGCGAGCACCGCCGCCTCACAGCGCTGCCGGACCACATCGTCATCTGTGGCAGATCCGCGCGCCAGCACATTGGACAATCGGCCCAAAGCGGTCCGGGCCGCACTGGACTGCTGCAGATTCACATTCGCCCTGGCCACCGCCATCAGCAGTTTGGATCGCGAAGCCACCTGCTGCACCGGCAGTTTCGATACGGTGCCCAGCAGCGTCGCAAGCCGGGACTTGTCGATGAGGTCCATGCCGCCGCTCTCGAGCAGGTCGAGGGCCATCTTCAGATCCGTCGCCGCCAGCGCGTGATCGACCGACTTGCGCAATAGCTGGTGTTCGGCGTACCAGCGGGATGCCTTGCGGTGCAATGCCCGCAGCTCGGCCGGATCGGAACGCTCCAACCGCGCCCGCAGATGTTCGGCGAACAGCGGCTGCATCCGGAACCACTCGGGATCGTGGGCAATGCGCCGCACGAACAACTCTCGCTGTTCGGCCTGCTCCAGCAGCTGTTCACCGTCCGGATCCTCCGAGAGCGCCGAGGCCAGCGAACCGCTGACGCGCTCGGTGATCGAGATCGAGGTCAGGAAGTCGAGCATCCTGGGTTCGAGGGTGTTCAGCACATTCTCGGCCAAATACTCGCGAATGCCGTGACTGCCCTCGGCGAGATTGGCGATCAACCGATCCGGATCGATATTGCCGCGCAATGACAGACTCACCAGCTGGATGGCGGCGGGCCAGCCGTCGGTGGCCGCGTGGATCTGCTCCACCTGGTTGTCGGTGAGTGCGAAACCATTGCGCCGCACCAGAATATCCTCGGTCTCCGCCGTGGTCAGGCGCAGCGCCGATGAGCCGATTTCGACCAGTTCGTCGTGCACCCGCATCCGGCTGGTCGGCAGGCCGGACTGCTCGCGGCTGGTCACCACGAAGCGCAGATGGTGACACCCATTGTCCAGCAAGGTATCCATCGCCCGATGCACGCCGACATCGCCGACCCGATGCCAGTCGTCCACGATCACCACAACGGTGGAGCCGCTGGCATGGATCTCATCGATCAGGGTGGAGATGACGAAGGCGACCGCATCGGCGGGCCGTTCCTCGAGCACCTGGTTCAAACCCTCGCCGATATCCGGGCGGACCCGGCGGATCGCCTGGATGAGGTGGGCCAGAAACCAGATCTCGTTATCGTCGTCCTGATCCACGCCGAGCCAGGCCACCGCGACCCCGCCATCGGAGAGTTCGGTGCGCCATTGCGCGGCCAATGTGCTCTTGCCGAATCCGGCCGGTGCGTGGATCACCGCGAGCCTGCGACGGCCACCGGCGCGCAGCGTATCCAGCAGGCGCGGGCGTGGCACCGGGTCGCGGGCCGGGGTCGGCGGGCGGAATTTCGTCGTCGCCGTCGGCGGCAGTGTCGGCACGGCCGAGCTCGAATTGTCCGGATGCCGAGATACCGCGGGACGCAATGTCAATGGCCAACTGCGGCGTGCGGTGACCGCGGGTCGCGTCGAGGTGGATTCGGCCACGTCCGCATGATCCGGCTCACCCAGAACCACCGTGGTATCCAATAGCGCCATCTCATCGGGCATCTGGCCGTGCGCACTCTGCACCGCGCGCAGCTGCTCACCGAATTCGAATGCCGAGGCGGGCCGCTCACTCGCGTCGGTATTCATCGCGTACTGGATGGCGTCAGCGACATCGTCGGGGATGTCGTGACCGTGCAGATCCGGCACCGGCTGGGTGGTGATCCGCAGGAATTGCGCGATCACCTTCTCCCCCGACTGCCGCTCGAAGGCGGCATGGCCGGTCAGCAATGCGAACAGCGTCGACCCGAGCCCGTACACATCGGAACGGACCGTCGGCTCAGCACCCTTGAGCACCTCGGGGGCGGTGAAGGCGGGTGAGCCGGTGATCAACCGGCTCGAGGTGCGGAAACCACCCGGGATCCTGGCAATGCCGAAATCGGTCAGCTGTGGTTCACCGTAGGCGCTGAGCAGCACATTCGCCGGTTTGACGTCGCGGTGCAGGATCCCGGCACGATGTGCGCTCTCGATGGCACCGGCCAGCTTCACCCCGGCACGCAGGGAATCCGCCCAGGTGAGCGGCCCCTGTTCGCGAATGAGCTGTTCCAGCGATCCGCGGGTGCAGTAGGGCATGACAATGAACGGCTGACCGGTCGGCGTGACATCGACCTGGAGAATGTCGACGATATTCGGATGCCCGGACACCCGTCCCATCGCCTGTTCTTCGCGCAGGAATCGTTCGCGGCTCTCGGCGTCGATCTCCTCGGACAGCACCTTCACCGCGACCACCCGGTTCAGTGCGTACTGGACACAGCGGTACACCACCCCGAACCCGCCCCGGCCGATCTCGACGGCACTCGACAGGCCCATCGCCTCCAGCTCGTCGACCATCTCGATGGGCGTCTGTCGCTGAGTGTCCGATTCGGCCGGAGTCGATTCGGGGCTTGCCTTGCCCGAACGCATCTGTGGATTCACGTGACCACCTCGAACTCATATCGAATCGGCGTCACCGGCGATCAACAAACACACCGACATCGGACATCGCGAAACGATCCCGCGATGCCCGATATGCCTGCGCACACTCCAACGTAGCGCGGTATCAACCGGAGTGCGTGGCTTTCGAAACAGCCTGGTTCCGACCACGCGGCCGCTCAGCGCTCGGCGGCGGGCCGCGTCGCCGGATCGTAAAGAAATGAGATCCGCTCCATGACGTTCTTGCGCTGGGTGTTCTGGAAGGCGGCGATCAACCAGCGACCGTCTTGGCGGACGATGGTGTAGGTCTGCGTTTTCGACATATCCGCTGGCTGCGTCGGATCGTCTTGGTAGGTATCGCCGCGACTGGTGACGACGGCGGTATCGGTGCCGTAGAAGCGGATGCCGAGGATCGAGTCGGTGAGCTTGGTGCCCTTCTTGAATCCCGCGAACAGGGCGCGGTGCCCCTCGATGATGTCGGTGCGGCCCTGGTAGTAGGTGCCGACGAAGCTGGTGTAGGTGGCGTCCTCGGTGAACAGGGCACCGTAGGCATCGGCATCGCCGCGGCCCCAGGCGCTGGTGAGTTCGTCGAGCAGATCGCAGATTTCCTTGGCCGACTGCGGCGCTGCCGTCGGGACGGTGGTGCAGGCGGTGGTGCCGAGGTTGTGCACATCGGAGGTCTGGTCCAGCCAGAGGTAACCACCGCCCGCGGCGACGCCGAGGGTGATGGCGGAGGCGGCGAGGATGCGGGAAACGATGCGGCGGCGGTTGCGCGGCTTGCGCTCTGGGGCGTTAATGGCAGGTCCTTCTGGCGAAAATGGCAGGGGGAGTTCAGCATTCAGCGGACGGGCGGGCGGCGGGGGTGGACAGGTAGGTGATCCGCTCCATGAGCTTGTTGCGCTTGGTGTTCTGGAAGGCGGCGATCAGCCAGCGGCCCTCGCGGCGGACCAGGGTGTAGGTCTGGGTCTTGGTGAGCTGATCGGTGCGCTTGGGCTTGCCCTTGTAGGTGTCGCCGTGGCTGTTGACCACGGCGGTGTCCGGTCCGTAGAAGCGGATGTCGACGATGTCGTCGGCCAGCCGGGTGCCCTTCAGAACGCTGCCGAACAGGGCACGGTGCGAGGCGGCGATATCGGCGCGACCGCGGTAGAGCGTGCCGAGAAAGCTTGTGTAGGTGGCGTCTTCGGTGAAGACCGCGCCGTAGGCGTCGGCGTCACCGCACCCCCACGCCTCGATCAATTCCGTGAGCACGTCCTGGATGGCCTGGGTGTCCGCATTGGTGTCGGTGCCGCGCATGATGGTTCTCCGTGTTAGATTTCTTCTTATAAGAGCTTTCTTCGTTAAAGAAGTCTCTTCGTTGAAGAAGAGATTAGAGGATGGAGGTATCCGTGTCAACACCGCCGATGCGCCCCGACGCGAGCGAGGTCTACCGCCGCTATCTGAGCGCGGTCATGCTGCACGGACAGGCGGGCGCCCGAGCCGTCGACCTGGGCGCGACGGACCTCTACGCGCTCAACATCCTGGAACTCAACGGCGCCATGACCCCCGGCGAACTCGGCGCCCGCAGCGGATTGACCACCGGCCCGACCACCCGTCTCATCGATCGCCTGGAGGACGCGGGCTATGTGCGCCGGGTCCCCGTCCCCGGCGACCGTCGCAAGGTCATTGTCGAATTGATCGACAAGCCAGCCGATCTCGACGAGATCCTGGCCCCCGCGCGCCGCCGCATCGGCGAAATCATCGGCGGCTATTCCGCCGAACAGCGCGAGGTGCTGTTCGACTACTTCACCCGCGCCACCGACGCGTACTACCAGGCCACCGAGGATCTGCGTTCCAGCTGAGCGCCACCGCAGTGCGATAGCGGGCCGTATCTCCTACCGGAGGGCCAGCGCCACGATCTGAGTGACCTGCTGGTCCGCGAAGTTGTTATCGCTGACCAGGATCAAGGTTCGCTCACCCGACCGCAGGCGCGGCCCCCAGGTCATGCCCTCGATATTGTCGATCGGATCCAGGCCGAGATCGGCGAGGTCGACCAGCAGGCGCTTGGCGACCGGACGGGCATTGTCGAGCGGCGCATCGCGGATATTGGTCGCGCCATTGGTATCGGCCTCGTAGATGCGGATCTTATTGCCGACGCCGACCACGAAAGAGCGTTCCAGGACAAGGTATTTCGTGGGATCGAGCGGGTCGGCGGCCAGGATCGAGGCAATGCCGTTCATGCCCTGACCCGGATCGGGCCGCGACTGCGCGAAGACCGGCTCCATCGGATAGGCGTACTGAGCCAGCAGCGGACCGAAGCGGGCCTGAACCGTAATTCGCGAGGTGGCACCGGCTCGCACCGTGGCGACGGGACCGTCCTGCAGCAGCGGGGCCTCCACGGACGTTACGAACAGCGTGCCGCCCGCCGCGAAGGTCGCACCTTCCAGGGCGAGATTCTGGCGCGGGCCGGTGCTCGGGCGCATCCGCTCGTTGTCCGGGATCGGGAGTTCGGCGACGAAAGTGCCGTCCGGGTGGGTGATTCGCACCGACGGGTCGGCCAGCACGGTATCGGTGCGCTCACCTTCCTGCGTCCAGTAGTAGTCACCGGTCCATGGATCGATGCGAATCTCCTCGGGATCCAAGGACTTCGGCGCATACAGGGAGCCGTCCGAGGTGCGCAGCGGGCGGGTACCGGTGAACGTCACCGGACCAACGCCGCGGTCGTCCACACCGAATCGCGCGGTGTAGAACCGCGCCGGATCCCGCTCCGACCTGTCGTCGCTGATCAGCACGTATTCGCCGGTGCTCGGCTGGAAGTCGATACCGGACAGACCACCGACGGTGGTGCCTTGAAAGTCGGTGCCGAACGGAATGATCTGCTCGCCGAGTAGTCGCACCGGGGCGGCATCGCCCGCGACCGGCTGGGGCGCGGCAGTGGCGACCGGGGCGAGGATACCCGCGACCGCGACAATCGCTATGAGCAGGGACCAGCTACGTCTGACCACAATCGGCAACGGTATCGGCCGGGTCGATCACGCGGGTTAACGGCACCCGAAATCGCCGCCCGAAACGGCGAAAGCCCGCCACCGCGAAAAGCGGTGGCGGGCTGACCTTTTCGAGCGACCTGCAAGCAGTCGCTACGGCACCTTGCGAATTATCGCGAGACTACTTGCGCAGCGAGGCCGGAACCTCGAAGCGCTCGCCGTAGGTCTTGGCGAGGTAGTCGGCGCGCTCGACGAAGGCCGCCTGGCCACCCGGGTAACCGACGATGAACTGGTGCACACCACCGGTCCAGGCCGGGAAGCCGATGCCGAAGATCGAGCCGATATTGGCGTCGGCGGTGGTGATCAGCACACCCTCGTCGAAGCACTTCTGGGTCTCGATCGCCTCGATGAACAGCATGCGGTCGATCAGATCCTGCAGCGGCACACCGAAACCGGCGGTGGTCTTGAAGTGCTCGCGCAGGCCCTGGAAGATGCCGAGGCGCTTGCCGTCTTCGTCGTAGTCGTAGAAGCCTGCCTTCTCGAGGCGGCCCGGACGACCCTGCTCGACCAGGTAGTCGATGACGTCCTGGGCCGGGTGACGCTTCTTGCCCAGGGTGGCGTCGCCGTGCCCGGCGGCCTCGAGGGTCTCCTTGGCGATCTTCTGCATGAGCTTGAGGTTCAGCTCATCCGAGAGCTGCAGCGGCGCGGCCGGGTAGCCCGCCTGCAGACCGGCCTGCTCGATGGTCGCCGGCTCGATGCCCTCGGTCAGCATGGCGATCGCCTCGTTGACGAAGGTGCCGATCACGCGCGAGGTGAAGAAGCCGCGGCTGTCGTTGACCACGATCGGGGTCTTCTTGATCGCGAGGGTGTAGTCGAACACCCGGGCCAGCGCCTCGTCCGAGGTCTTCTCACCCTTGATGATCTCCACCAGCGGCATCTTGTCGACCGGCGAGAAGAAGTGGATGCCGATGAAGTCCTCCTGGCGCTTCACGCCGGTCGCGAGACCGGTGATCGGCAGGGTGGAGGTGTTCGAGCCGAGCAGCGCGTCCGGGGTGACGATGTCCTCGATCTCCTGGAACACCTTGTGCTTGAGCTCGGTGTTCTCGAAGACGGCCTCGATGACGAAGTCGACACCGGCGAAGTCGGCCGCATCCGCGGTCGGCTTGATCCGGTCCAGCAGCGCCTTGGACTTCTCCTCGGTGGTCTTACCGCGGGACAGCGCCTTGGCCTCGATCTTCTCGGAGTAGTTCTTGCCGCGCTCGGCCGCCTCGATGGTGACATCCTTGAGCACGACCTCGTAGCCCGCCTTGGCCGAGACGTAGGCGATACCCGCGCCCATCATGCCCGCGCCGAGCACGCCGACCTTGCGGATCTCCTTCTTCGGGACATCCTTGGGCCGCGAACCACCGTTGTTGATCGACTGCAGGTCGAAGAAGAACGCCTGGATCATGTTCTTCGCGACCGGGCCGGTCAGCAGCGAGACGAAGTAGCGCGATTCGATCAGCGACGCGTTGTCGATATCGACCTGCGCACCCTCGACCGCGGCCGCCATGATGGCGCGCGGTGCGGGCATGTTGGTGCCCTTGAGCTGCTTGCGCAGGTTGGCCGGGAAGGCCGGGAGGTTGGCTGCAAATGCGGGCGTAGACGGCGTGCCGCCCGGGATCTTGAAGCCCTTCTTGTCCCACGGCTGCACGCCGCCCTCGGGGTTGGCCTTGATCCACGCCTTGGCGGCGGGCACCAGCTCCTCGATCGAGCCGACGACCTCGTTGATCAGGCCGATCTCCTTGGCCTTGCCCGGGCGGTACTTGTTGCCCTGCAGCAGAACCTGCATGAGCGCGCCCTGCAGACCGAGCATGCGCACGGTGCGGGTGACACCGCCACCGGCGGGCAGCAGGCCCAGGCTCACCTCGGGCAGACCGAGCTGCACGCCCGGCACGTCGGCCGCGATGCGGTAGTGGGTGGCCAGGGTGATCTCCAGGCCGCCGCCGAGGGCCGCGCCGTTGATCGCGGAAACGACCGGCTTGCCGAGGGTCTCCAGCCGACGCAGCGCCGACTTGATGGTGCCCAGCTCCTCCATGAGGGCCTGGCCGTCTTCCGGGCCGACCTTCATCATGTTCTTCAGGTCGCCACCCGCGAAGAAGGTCTTCTTGGCCGAGGTCAGCACCACACCGGTGATGTTGTCCTTCTCGGCCTCGAGCCGGTCCACGGTCGCGGTCATGGACTTCTTGTACAGCTCGTTCATCGTGTTGGCGCCCTGGTTCGGGTCGTCCATCGTCAAAACGACGATGCCGTCCGAATCCTGCTCCCAACCGATCATGTTGGTCTCGCTCACAGCTCTGTGTCTCCTTGAATTCTCAGCTGTCGGTTGGGGTTAGACGCGCTCGATGATGGTGGCAACGCCCATGCCGCCGCCGATGCAGAGGGTGATCAGCGCGTAGCGGCCGTTGCGGCGCTCCAGCTCGTCGACCATGGTGCCGGTGATCATCGCGCCGGTGGCCCCGAGCGGGTGGCCCATCGCGATGGCGCCGCCGTTGACGTTCAGCTTCTCGTCCGGGATCTGCAGATCCTTCTGGAACTTCAGCACCACCGAGGCGAAGGCCTCGTTGATCTCGAACAGGTCGATGTCATCGACCGACAGACCGGCCTTGGCCAGCGCCTTGTGCGCGGCCGGGGTCGGGCCGGTGAGCATGATGGTGGAGTCGGCGCCGCTGGTGGCGGTGGCGACGATGCGGGCACGCGGGGTCAGGCCCGAGGCCTTGCCCGCCTCTTCCGAACCGACCAGCACCAGCGCGGCACCGTCGACGATGCCCGAGCTGTTGCCGCCGTGGTGGACGTGGTTGATCTTCTCGACGAAGTAGTACTTCTGCAGCGCGACCGCGTCGAAGCCGCCCATCTCACCGACCACTGCGAACGACGGGTTCAGCTTGGCCAGGTCCTCGGCGGTGGTGCCGGCGCGGCGGTGCTCGTCGTTGTCGAGCACGATGATGCCGTTCTGGTCCTTGACCGGAACCACGGACTTGGTGAAGTAGCCACCGGTCCACGCCTTGTCGGCGAGGTCCTGCGAACGCACCGCGTAGGCGTCGACGTCATCGCGGCTGAAGCCCTCGATGGTGGCGATGAGGTCGGCCGAAACACCCTGCGGCACAAAGTAGGTGTCATAGTTGGTGGCCGGGTCCAGCGCCCAGGCGCCACCGTCGGAGCCCATCGGCACCCGGGACATGGACTCGACGCCACCGGCGATGACCAGGTCGTCGAAGCCCGAGCGGACCTTCTGCGCGGCCAGGTTCACGGCCTCGAGGCCGGAGGCGCAGAAGCGGTTGATCTGGAAGCCGCCGACGGTATCCGGCAGACCGGCCACGGTGACCGCGGTGCGGGCGATATCCATGCCCTGGTCGCCGACCGGGGTCACGACGCCGAGGACGATGTCGGAGATCCGGTCCTCGTCGAGGTTGGGGAAGCGAACGCGCAGCTCCTGGATCAGACCAACCGTCAGATCAATCGGCTTCACCGAGTGCAGCGAACCGGTCTTCTTGCCGCGGCCACGTGGAGTGCGGATGGCCTCGTAAATGTAGGCCTCTGTGGTCATATCGGAGTGTTTCCTTCCTTAGGGTGCGGCGAGGGCGAACATCCGTCCATCCACGCTCTATGCAGCGTTCGAACGTCATCCGTTCGAGCGCGTTGTGCAGCGACACCACGTTTGCGGCGTGGCCGCGGGGGACCTCGCCGACCGAGTAGGAACCCGGTCGTCCTAACGCTGTACAAAAGCCGACAAGCAGCGGTAATCGCGAGTCCTACCGCCCAGTAGCCCTGGGCATACGATAGAACTTCGCGATACCGCAGTTCGCGGCCACCCGTTCATACTACCGTCGTGTGCGAACTCCGGTTAACTTAACGTCGTGTGAACGAGGGTTGTCAACCATCCAGCCGTGTGGCACCCAGCTCACTTTTGAGCAACTCCAGGGCGACCTCATCCGGGTCGCGCCGATCCCCCGGCGCCACCGGGGTCTGCGATTCGGCCAGCATCTCCTGCTCCTCCTCCGGGGTGGAGGGCGGTGGGACACCGTCGATCGGCGGGTAGTCCATCGGACCCGGGTCATCCGGTAGATCGGGATAGTCGGGCGGCGGAATATCGTCGTCGCCGCGGAACTGCCGGGCTTCGCCGCCCGGTGCGGGTCGCTGTGCACCGCCGGTCGCGGTATCGGCGGCCCTGGCCTGACTCGGTCGCGAGAATCGCGGCGGCGCGGGCGCATCCGAACCGCGGGCGGCCGCGTTGCCGGATTCACGTCCCGGCGCACTCCCGGCCGGCTGCCCGGTCTGGCCACGCCCCCGGCCTGTCTTCTGCGGTGTGGCGGCGGGCCGCGGCGCGGCGCCACCGGCCTCCCAGCGCACCGGATGATCACTGCCGAGCACGGCCCGCACCGCCGACCGCACCGCCTCCACATTCCGCGGATCCGACAGCCGCTGCGCCAATGGCGCGTGCTGATGCGCGAAAACGATCACATCCCCCTCGATCCGCGCCACCGAGGCCCCCGACAACAACGCCTGCACGGTAGGCCCGAACTCCCGAACCTTCGCCCGAATATCCGCCCAGGCCCCCTCCACCGCCCGCAACAGATCCGCGTCCCCCTGCTGCTCCCCAGCAGTATTCGTGCCACCCTGGTCCGCAGCACCACCCTGGTCCGCAGCACCACCCTGGTCCGCAGCACCACCCTGGTCCGCAGCACCACCCTGGTCCGCAGCGCCTCCATGCTGCGGCGCGACACCCTGCGGCGCGACACCCTGCGGCGCGACACCCTGCGGGGCAGCACCTTGCGGCACGGCAGCACCACCCGCGCCCGCACCGGTCGTCGGCGCGCTCGCTTGCGCCGATGCCCCGGCCGCGGACGCCACCCGATCTGCGTCAGCCTGGTCGGACCGTTGAGCCGACAATGACGCCGCGCCAGCACCGGTGGCCCCTGCGTAGTCGCGCCCTGTCGCTGCGGCTGTCTCGGAGACCGCCTGTGCCCCTTCGGATTCCAGCAGTCCGGCACTGGCCGACGAACCCGCTGCACCAGCAGACTCGCCCCCGGTCGGATCGGCGACGACGCGGTCCCCGGACTCGGCCGCCAACGGCGGCGCGGCCACCTCCGGTCCAGCCGTATCGACCGGCACAAAGGCGAACTCCGGTCCCGCGTCCCCCTGCTCGCGGTCCCACTGCCGTCCAGCAGCGGCGCTCTGTTCGTCGCCCACAGCTTGCCCAGCAGCCTCCTCAACAGGCTGCGCCACGACGGCAGCGTCCGCACCGACGACCTCATCCGACGCGGCACCGAGCCCGGCGGCCGAATATTGAGCGGCCGCGGCGCGCTCCGCGGGCAGACTCGGCCCCGGAGCAGCAGCCTGCGTCGGAGCAGCAGCCTGCGTCGGAGCAGCAGCCTGCGTCGGAGCAGCAGCCTGCGTCGGAGCAGCAGCCTGCGTCGGAGCAGCAGCCTGCGGGGCGCTCGCTGGGCTCGCGCCCGCGCGGGTCGCATCCTTTTCGCGGCGTGCGGCGGCGAGGAGTTCCGCGCCGCGGCGGCGTGGGGGCTCGTTGGCCGCGCGCGGCGGTGCCGACTCAGGCGCGGCCTGGGGCGAGGCAGACGATGTGTCGGCGGCTGGGGCGGGGATGGCGCTGGGCGCGATCGCGCCGGTCGCAATGCCGCGCTCCAGGCGCTCCAGGCGTTGCAAGGTGGCCGATTCGGCGTCGGAGACCGAAGGCAGGAGCATGCGGGCGCAGACGATTTCGAGCAGCAGGCGCGGGGCGGTGGCACCGCGCATTTCGCCGAGGCCCTCGTGCAGGAGTTCGGCGTGCCTGGCCAACGTGGCCGGGCCGGTGCGTTCGGCCTGTTCGCGCATCCGGTCCAGGACATCGCCGGGACCGGAGACCAGGCCGCGGTCGGCGGCGTCGGGGACGGCCTGCAGCAGGATGAGGTCGCGCAGGCGCTCCAGCAGGTCGACGGCGAAGCGGCGTGGGTCGTGGCCCGCCTCCATGACGCGATCGATGGTGTCGAAGAGCGCGGCACCATCGCTGGCGGCGAGCGCGTCGATCGCATCGTCGATCAGCGCGATATCGGTGACGCCGAGCAGTGAGACGGCCCGCGCATAGGTGACACCCTCGGGGCCCGCGCCCGCGAGCAACTGGTCGAGCACGCTCAAGCTGTCGCGCGGCGACCCGCCACCTGCGCGAATCACCAGCGGATACACCGCTTCCTCGACCCGCACATGCTCCTGCTCGCAGATCTTCCCGAGGAGTCCCCGCATGGTCGCGGGCGGCAGCAGCCGGAACGGGTAGTGGTGCGTGCGCGAGCGGATGGTCGGCAGCACCTTGTCCGGCTCGGTGGTGGCGAAGATGAAGATCAGGTGGGCCGGCGGCTCCTCGACGATCTTGAGCAACGCATTGAAGCCCGCGGTGGTGACCATATGCGCCTCATCGACGATGAACACCCGATAGCGCGACTCCGCGGGCGCGTAGAAGGCCCGATCACGCAATTCGCGGGTGTCGTCGACGCCACCGTGACTGGCGGCGTCCAGCTCGATCACATCGAGATTGCCCGGACCACCCGGACCGAGGGCCACACACGACGGGCAGACGCCGCACGGTGTCGAGGTCGGACCCTGCACACAGTTCAACGAGCGCGCGAGGATGCGCGCCGAGGAGGTCTTGCCACAGCCCCGGGGGCCGGAGAACAGGTAGGCATGACTGATGCGACCGGTGTCGAGCGCGGTACTCAGCGGGTCGGTGACGTGCTCCTGACCCACCACTTCAGCGAACGTTGCCGGTCGGTACTTCCGGTACAGAGCCACGGCCAGAGGTTACCGGCGCCCACCGACAATGCCCATTCCCGCCGACCGACAGGCCGGGCGCGGCGCGCCGCCGGGCGTTTCGCGTCAGATATGTGACGCAGATCACAAGATTCCCAAACCTTTGTTAGCCCCCACTGATCAGCGCCGAAGGCGGCAACGTCGGAGCTATCGAAGATCAACAACGGACGAACAGGCAATTTTGGCGCTCGCACAGTGCCATTCGCGCCGATTAATTGAACTCACGCCCTGGTTCGAGGCCGATTTGCAGAGATAACGAATCCGTCAACCGGGATGACATCTACGCAATTGCCTGGCTACCGTGGTTAGCGGCAACTTCGGTAGCCAAACCTTCATCAGGTTGGTGGTCCCGGCCGGTCCCTCATCCCGACCGGGACACAACCTGATTTCCCCGATTCAGGGCGTTTTCCGCCGCATTCACACCGCATCCACCGGAGGAAACTTCCACCGTGACGTCGTGTGACGACATCGCCGCCGCCTGGCTTTCGAGCACTGATTTCGCCGACGACCATGCCGCCGTCGACCTGCTCAGCCGGGCGATCAGCCCGCAGGACTTCGCGATCAAGCGCGATTCGCTGCCGGTGACCGCCGCCGCCGATCCGTCGACCGCCGCGGCCATCCTCGAACTCTTGGAGCGCGGCCAGGTGCCGACCATGGCGGCGATCCGGACCCTCACGGCCCAGAACGAGATGCGCCGCGAGGCCGAGCGCATCGAACGCCTCGGTCGCCGGGCCCAGCGCAGCATCGACGACTTCGGCCGGGTGCTGGCCCGCCTGGCCGAGGACTATTGGCTCGCGCACGGCACCGGCCCCACCCGCCGCGACGTGCTGCAGTCCGAACCGGTGATGACGCTCATCCGGGACCGGATCGGCGATATCGCACCGACCGCGGTCAAACATCTCTGGTTGGTCGAGCGGGCGCAGCGGGCCGGGTGGATCGCCTCCAATGCGAACCCTGGGTCCCTGTGTGCCGCGAGGCGCTTCTACTCCGCCAAATACGGCAACCGGGTCTCGCTGCGGCCGGTCAATACGATCGGCACGATCGTGGCGAGCTACCTCAACGACTACCTGGCCGAATACGAACGCCCGCCGCGCTGGTCCACCCTCGCACGCGAACTGCGCGACGATCGCGGCCGCCGGCTGTTCCACGACACTGCCGACGCGCGCATGCAGCAGCGGTGGCTCACCACGGCCGAATGGGTGGCGGTGCGCGAGGACCTTCCGGTGCCCGGTCGCCGGGGCCTGCGGGCATTGGCCAAGAAGTCGCGGCGCTGAACTGTCTGGGCCGATAGCCCTAGCGGTGCTCAGGGCGGCTGTGCGCATTCGGTAATTTCTTCGCAACGCATACACGCGTGGAAGGAGTTACCCCGTGTCCTCAACCATCGATCCCGCGGCCACCGCCTGGCTGCTCGTCAGCACGGCCATGGTGCTGCTGATGACGCCTGCTCTGGCGATTTTCTACGGCGGAATGGTGCGCTCGACCGGCGTGCTCAACATGCTGATGATGAACTTCATCGCGATTCCACTGGTGACCGTGGTCTGGTTGCTCGCCGGTTACAGCCTCGCGTTCAGCGCGGATGCGGGCGGCGGCCTGATCGGTAACCTCGACCACTTCGGTATGGCTGGCATCGACCCGAATTCCGTACACGGCACGATTCCGGAACTGCTGTTCGCCACCTTCCAGCTGACCTTCGCGATCCTGACCGCGGCACTGGTCAGCGGCGCTATCGCGGACCGCGCGAAATTCTCCGGCTGGATGGTCTTCGTCCCGCTGTGGGCGCTGGTGGTCTACGTGCCGATCGCGCACTGGGTGTGGGGTCCGGACGGCTGGCTGGCCTCCTTCGGCGCGCTCGACTACTCGGGCGGCATGGTCGTCGAGATCGCCTCCGGCGTGTCCGCGCTGGCGCTTGCGCTCGTGCTCGGCCCGCGCATCGGCTTCAAGACCGATGCGATGCGTCCGCACAACCTGCCGTTCGTGCTGCTCGGCGCCGGTCTGCTGTGGTTCGGGTGGTTCGGATTCAATGCTGGATCCGCGCTGACCGCGAATGGCATTGCGGCCGCGGTATTCCTGAACACCTTGGTGGCCGGCTGTCTGGGCATGCTCGGCTGGCTCGCGGTCGAGCAGATCCGCGACGGTCGGCCGACCACCTTCGGTGCGGCCTCCGGTGTGGTGGCCGGACTGGTTGCGATTACACCGTCGTGCGGTTCGGTGAATACCCTCGGCGCATTCATCGTCGGCCTGGTGGCCGGTGTGGTGTGTTCGTTCGCGGTGGGCTGGAAGTTCAAGGCGGGCTACGACGATTCGCTCGACGTGGTCGGCGTGCACTTCGTCGGCGGCGTTGTCGGCACGCTGCTGATCGGCCTGCTCGCCAACCAGGTGATGACCGGTGGCGTCGAGGGGCTGTTCTACGGTGGCGGATTCACGCAGCTCGGCAAGCAGCTGGTCGGCGTGGTCGTGGTCGCGGCCTACGCGTTCACCGTTACCTTCGTACTCGGCAAGGGCATCGACCGGTTCCTCGGATTCCGGGTCAGCAAAGACGACGAGACCGCGGGCATCGACTTCGCATTGCATGCTGAGACCGCATATGCCGAAGGCGTGCACGGACATTCGCCGCGCCGTTTCGGCGAGGGGCACTTCGGTCAACCGCACGGCGGCGATCACTGATCGAAGCGGCAACTGCGCCACGACGCCTGGCTGACGTCACCGCCGAATCGGTACGAACCGCACCGATTCGGTAGGGCGAGAGTCAGGCGTTTTCCATTCGGATTTCGACTTCCACTCGAAAGTGGTTGCTACGAAACCTCGTCCGAGGGAGCCTTCCAAGTGTTGCACTGGAACGTCCTGTCGTACTTGTGCCCCTGTGTGAACCAGTTGGCCTGGTTCTGCCCAGTGCCGTGATCGCGCGCGTCACCCTGCCGGTCGCCGCGCCCGACCTGGTCCTGTGTGGCGTGCGTCAACTGGGCCACCGTGAAGACGCCGTCGTACGTCGATGTGCCGACGTACATTCCGGAAAAGCAGTCCGCCTCGAGCTCCATGCGGCGCGACAACTCCAGTCCGAGCGCACTGCGGGTGCCCGCGTCATTGCGCTCGGTGTTCATCCGCTGCGATATTCCGGAGAGCGCCTGCACGTGATGGCCGTATTCGTGCGCGAAAACTGCCAGGTAGATCACCACGTCGTCGCCATACTTCTCGACCTGGATCTTGTCCAAGGGCATGTAGATCGTGTGGTTCGTCGAACAATAGAACGCCGCGAAGCTGCTACTGGCCGAAGTACACGGAGAAGTCGCGTCCGACGCTCGTGCGGGCACGCTCAGACCCGGACTGGAGAACGGCAGATTCGCGCTCTGCAAGGCAGGTCGCCACTTTTTGTCCAGGCAGTCGGCTGCGGCCTGGAAGAACCGGGTGGCCGCGGCGGTCGTCGCGGCCCAGGCCGGGTAGTCGCAGTCGATGTTGATCAGCCCGCTGTTGTCATCACTGAACAGCGGATTCTCGCCGAGCTTGGCAACTGGTTGCGGCCCAGCGGGTTTCGTTGTGGTCGGCGCTGCCGCCCCCGTTGTGGACGACGACGCGGTGCGCGATGTCGGGCTGGGTGATGAGGTCGTCGCCGATGTCGGCGGCGTGTAGGTGTAGCTGGGCGTCGGCGGGGTGTAGGCCGACGGACCGTGTCTCTTCTTCTCGTTATCGGCCGCGATCGCCGATGAGACGAACAGTCCGACGACCACGACGATGACGGTCAGCACACCGAGCAGTGCGCTGAGCCCCGCACCCCAACTGCGCCGCCGCGGCGGGTACGGATGCGGCGGATAGCCGGGCCGCTGGTACGGCATCGGCGGACCGTACGGCGCCGCATTCGGTCCACCGTAGGCGGGCGGATAGCCCGGTGGCGGGCCATATCCCGCCTGCGGACCCGGCGGTGGCTGGTACCCAGGGGCGGGTTGATATCCGGGCGGCGGCTGATAACCCGGTGCGGGTTGATATCCGTGCTGCTGAGATCCGAGCGGCGGCTGAGGCCCGGGCGGCGGCTGAGGCCCGGGCGGCGGACCATAGCCGTAGGGCGGCTGCGTCATCTACTCACGACACCGAACCGGTCGACGCAGTGAACGTATTGCACTGTGCCGCAAGGTCTTTGTCCACGCCGATCTCGAACCACGCCCCACCATTGGCCGCGGTGCCGTGATCACGCATATCGCCGCGCTGATCGCCGCGGCCGTGCGCATCGCGTCGGGCGAGGGTGATCTGCGATGTGGTCAGCGAACCGCCATTGGCCGAGGAGCCGAGATACATTCCGTCGAAGCAGTTGGCCTGCAATTCGATTCGGCGCGACAGCTCCAAACCCTTCTCGCTGCGCACACCCGCGTCGACCCGATCGCTATTGGCCTTGCGCAGGATTCCGGCCATCGCCTGTACGTGATGGCCGTATTCGTGGGCGAAGACCGACAGGTAGACGATCCAGTTGTCCTTGAACAGATCGGTCTGCAACTGGCTGATCGGCATGTAGATGGTCTTGTTCGCCGGACAGTAGAACGCGGCGAAATTACTCGTCGAGCCGGTACACGGCGTGGTGATGCCGTCGGTATTCGCGCTGACATTCAACGTCGGCGATTGGAACGGCAGATTCTTTTGCGCCAGTATGGGTTTCCAGGCCGACTCCAGGCAGCTCGCGGCCGTTTCGAAGAACTTTCGCGCGGTATCCACCTGCGTACCCCACGGCGCATAGGAGCACTTCGCCGGAATCAAGGTGGTGTTCGGATCGGTCAGCAGTGGATTGGTTCCGGTCTCCGATACGCCACCGCTGGAGTCCGGGGTATAGGTCATGCTCGGGCCGGGACCCGATGCGGTATTGCTGACCTTGTCGTGCGTGATCGCAATGCGCACCAGTCCGCCCGCCACCACGAAGACGATGATCAGCAGCAGGGCCACCCAGCCGCTACCGCCCTTGCGCCGCTGCGGCGGACGTCCCGGCGGACCGTAGGGCGTCGGGGGCGGCATCGGCGCGCGCTGTCCGTATCCGGTTGCCGGATAACCGGTCTGCTGGCCATATCCCTGCGGACCGTAGCCCGGCTGCTGGCCGTACCGGGGCGAATACCCTGGCTGCTGGCCATATCCGGGCTGCTGGCCGTAACCCGGCTGAGCGGGCGCAGGACGATAGCCCGGCTGGCCATATGGCGAACCCGGCCCTGGACGCGGCGGAACCGATTGCCCACCAGGCGGAACCGGTCCATAACCGTACGGCGGCTGTGTCACTCCCCCGTACCCCCTCGTCTCAATCATCGCCGACAGTCTTGGCCTTGCGGCGCGCCCAGGTCCGTTCGTGGGCCCGCCCGTCACCCACCGCCACCCTCAACGGGCGGCCTGCGGCCGACTGTATTTATTTGTGCGCTGCCGCCTGCGGGCTCGTCGCTCGCGCCGGGCTGCTGACGCAGAATAGCAACTTGTCTAGAGTAGGCAGCCATGCTGACTTTTCGGGGGGGCGCCGCGAGCGCGCTACTTCTCGCCACTGCGGGAATGCTGGCGGCCGCACCGGTTGCCCACACGGAGCCCGCAACCGATGGCGTGAATATCGTCGCCGATCTGAAGCTGAGCCGGGACGGCGTGCTCGAGGTCACCGAAAAAGTGGTCGTGCCCGCAGCGGGCGAGTTCAAGATGACGCTGCCACTGCGGCTCAAGGTCGGCCAGGACGTGGAACGCGTCTTCAAGGTCACCGATGTCGATACCAGCGGCGCGGGCACCGCGACGGTCGCGAACGATCTGTTCACCATCGATGCCAAGCCCGGCGAATCGACCTTCACCTACGCGATCCACAACACCGTCAGTGACGCGCCGGGCAGCCAGGTCTTCCGCTGGCTCGGCACGATCAATGCCGATGTCGCCTCGATCGATGCCTCGCTGATCAGCCCGAGCTACGAAATGGGCGTGGTGGACTGCAAACTCGGCCCGCCCGGCAATCTGCGGAAGTGCTCCGATCTGCAGATCGAGGCGGACGGGGTGCTCTACTGGCAGCAGAGCGACCTGCACAAGGGCGACAATATCGACCTGACCCTGCAACTACCGCCCAGCACGGTGTCCGCCAACGCCGATGTCCGCGACAACGGCGAAGCGGGTGCGTTCTCCTTCACGACTCCGGTGCTGGTCGCGTTCGGGGTACTGCTGCTCGCGCTGGCCGGATTGGCGGCCTACGTGCTCAAGGCCCGGCGCGAAAACGCCGCCGCCACAGCGGGATCCGAGATGATCGACCCGCTGCTGCGCAATGGCAATCAGGTGCAGTTCACCTCTCCCGACGGCATTCTGCCCGGCGAGGCGGGCGTATTGCTCGACGAACATGTCGATCCCAGCGATATCGCGGCGACGGTGATCGACCTCGCGGTGCGCAGGTACCTCTGGATCACGCCTGTCGGCGACAACGATTGGCGCCTCGACCGGGTGAACGCACCCGATGATCAATTGCGCGATTACGAGAAGACGGTCTACCGAGCGCTACTGCCGGAGGGCACCAATTCGGTGACCGTCGGCGAACTGCGCGCACCCGGCCGCGTGCAGGCCCAGCCGGTGCGCGCCGCCATGCGCGCCGATGCGGTCGAGCGCGGCGCCTTCATCGATCGGGCCCACATCGGTTTGCCGGTCCTGTTGGGTGGGGCACTGATCGTCGGCGGTATCGCGGCGACCATTGCCCTGGCGCTCATCTCGGGCAGCGCACTGGTCGGCATTGCCATCCTGCTCGGTGGCGTCGCGACCGCACTGCTGCCGCGATTCCTACCGGTCCGCACGGCCCAGGGCCGCGAACTCGTCGGCCAGATCCGCGCACTGCAGCGCGGCCTCGATGCGACCAGCCGCGACCAGATTCCGCCCGCCGACCAGGAATTGGTCTTCTCCAGGGCATTGCCGTTCATGGTGATCGGCGGCCGCGCCGACAACTGGATCCGCGCCTTCCGCGAGCTGAACCCGGCTGCCGACTCCCAACCCGGCCTCTACTGGTTCGGCAGCTTCGAACGCGACCGCAACCTCCAGCGCTTTGCAGGCCACTTCCCCTATTTCATCACCGCACTCGAAGGACTGTTCGCGGGCGGGCGCTGAACATCCAGCACGCCAAGCCATTTCATCGGGCAGACGGTATCCGGATACTCGATGCGTCGTATCCCATGGTCCGCACCGATGCTGCGGGTGATGCGCGATTGCCCGATGACGAGTGGAGGGCGGGACGCGATCAACTCACCGAGTTGATGGGTCTGGCCGATACGGCGACAACACCGGTGCGGGCGGCCTTCACGAATTTCTGACGAGTCATCTCGCCTACTTTTTGAAATAGGCGAGAAGACCCGCTACAGAACTGTCAGTCGCTCAGTGCGGTACGCCGGATCGCTGAGAGCGGGTCGGCGTAGAGGACGCTGAGGGAGGTGACTACGGCCGCGAATTCCTGGACCTTGCCGCCGAATCCGCTGATGCGGATATCGGTGGGTGGGAGTTGGGACGACTGAGCAAAGGCGCGGGCCACGTGGGCGACGGCGGGGCGGTAGCCGGTGAAGGCCTGGCCGCCGAGGATAACGCGGTCCGGGTTGAGCATGTCGCGGACCATCGCGACGGTGTGTCCGAGGATGGTCGCGCGCTCGGCGAGCAGTTCCCGCGCATCCGCCGCGCCCGACTCGGCGGCGCGGTACAGGTCGGCGATGGTGGTGCCGCCGGTGCCCTTGTGCGCCGGAATGATCCCGCGCCCAACGGCTCTGGCGTGCAGCGAGCGATCGCCGACGGTCACCTCCAAGCAGCCGCGTCGGCCGCAGGTGCATTCGACATCGGAGCCGGTCGGCAAGTGCGCGATCGAACCGGGGCCGCTACTGGGAGTGTGCACCCGGCCGTCCAAAGTCACTGCGATACCGGCAGTTTCGCGAACGTAGAAGTACAGACTGCTACCTGGGCCACCGGTCCGTGCGCCACTGCGGTCCGCGTCCTTCGGTTCGCCGGTCGGCAGCAGCAGCTCCGAGGCTGCCATGGCCTCGACGTGCGGCGCCACCGAAACCGGCAGCTCCAGCACCTCGCCGAGCACCGAACCGACCTGCGCACCCT
>NZ_JBEXLC010000021.1:0-79817 GCF_040609795.1 Nocardia sp. NPDC004604 | reverse complement strand
TTAAATTATATGACCCTAATATGAATGAATTAAAATTTCCAGTTGGTTTACCCATCCCTCCAGCCCGTGCCGCCACAGCTGCCGATCCGCGCGCGATGGCCGGGCGGCCAGCAGCATTCCGATGCCGCAACACGAACCGAACAGGCCGACCAGCGCGATGATCTGATAGGGCGCGGTGCCCGGAGGCGTATGCGGAAGCAGCCAGCCGAGCCACAATCCGAGCAGCACCAAATACCCGGCGGTCACCCCGAGCACTGTGCGGAGAATGCGTGCGTGGTCCATACCAGCCTCCACCCCGACTGCCCTGCATCTCCAGGATAGGTCCGCCCGGTCCGGTGTGAGTGCGCCTTGACCAGAGCTGTGACCTGCTTGTATCCGGTGCACTGGCATGACGATGACCGCTGGCTCGACGGCGGGTCCGCCTACGTCGCCAACGGTGGCTCGGCGACACCCCTCGACGCCGCCGTGCTGCTCTCGGCGGCGTCGTTGGCCGACTCAGCCCTTCAACCGCAGTACCGCGAGCACCCGGCGGTGATGGGTATCCGAGGGCGGCAGATCGAGTTTGGTGAAGATATTGCCGATGTGCTTCTCGACGGCGCGTTCGGTGACCGTGAGCGCGGACGCGATCGCGTTATTGGACAGGCCCTGTGCCATCAGTTCGAGGACCTCGCGCTCGCGTGGGGTGAGCCGAGCGAGCGAATCCTGTTGGCGCGAAGCACCCATCAGCTGACTCACCACCTCCGGGTCGAGTGCGGTGCCGCCGGTCGCGACGCGGTCGAGTGCGTCGACGAAGTCGCCCACGTCGGCCACCCGGTCCTTGAGCAGATAGCCGACGCCGCTCGCGCCACCGGCGAGAAGTTCGGTGGCATAGCGGGTTTCGATCCACTGTGAGAACACCAGTACGCCGGTGAGCGGATATTTGCGGCGCAGTTCGATCGCGGCGAGCAGCCCCTCGTCGGTGAAGGTCGGCGGCATCCGGACATCGACAACGGCAACGTCGGGGTTGTAGGTGCCGACCACATCGCTCAGGGTGCTGGCGTCGCCGACCATGGCGACCACCTCGTGGCCGCGCTCGGTCAGCAGCCCGGCCAGACCGTTGCGCAGGATCACGCTGTCCTCGGCGATGACCACCCGCAACGGCGTACTCATCGCGGTCCGGCCATCGGCAGCAGGATGGTCACCACGGTCGGCCCGCCGGTCGGGCTCTGCACGGTGAGCGTGCCGTCCACTGCGCGGGCTCGCGCCGCCAGCCCCGAGAGTCCGCTGCCTGCGGCATGTTCTCCGGCCATCGGCTGCAGCACACCTCCGATTCCGTTGTCGCGTACCGAGACCGCGATGGTATGCGCATCGGTTGGCAGCACCGACACCCAGGCACTGGTGGCATTCGCGTGTTTGACCACATTGGTGAGCAGTTCGGCGACCGAGAAGTAGGCGATCGCCTCGATGGCCGGATTCGGCCGCTGCGGCAGGTGCACCCGCAGCTGCACCGCAACGGCACACCGCGACGCCAGCGTTTCCAGCGCGGGCTCGAGCCCCAATTCGAGTGCGGGCGGATGGATTCCGCGCACCAGTTCGCGCAATTCGGTCAATGCCTCCTTGACGTTGGCGCGCGCGTCGGCGATCAGATCGCGGGCATCGCCGCCCGTGGCCAGTCGCTCCTCGGCCCGGCCGAGCGCCATCGCCATGGTGACCAACCGCGCCTGCGTACCGTCGTGCAGATCCCGCTCCACCCGGCGCAGGGTCGCCGCCGAATCCTCCACCGCCGCACGCCTGCTCGCCAGTAACTCGACCATCTGCCGGTCCCGTGCGGTCGCGGCAAGCAATGCGGTGGTGAGCAGCCCGTGGACCCAGCAGACCGCGCGCAGCAGCCACGGCAGGGCGAAGCAGCCGATGATGCCGACCGCCGACATCAGCAAAACCCTTGGCCAGGTTTCGATGTAGAAGGAACCGAACTGGGCGAGTGAATGGTGTTCGACGCCGTTGTCATCGATATTTATCGGATCGAAGAGCACCCATGGAATGGGCGACAGGGCCGCGAATACGGTCACGGCGACCGTGATGAGCACGAAATAGCCGCCGACCACACCGAGTACGGCCTGCGCGAACAGGAACAGGATGGCCCGCCAGCTCGCGCGATCGGTGAAAGCGCTCTTCAGGAATCCGAGGAAGCCCGGTTGCGAGACGTAGGGCGGCGGCCCGTCGACCGGCGTATCGAGCAGATCCCTGGCCAGCGCACGATAGACCTTCCCCCAGATTCGCCCGCCGAGAATCACCAGTGCCAGTACCGGAATGCCGATGAGGACGATCGAGGCGTACAGTCCGCCGCCGAATCCGAAGAACAGATAGCCGATGGCGAGTACGCCGATCACGAAAACCGTGAAGACATAGGCGAGTTGCTTCCAGGTACGAGCCTGAAACGGTGCCCGCAGCACCGCGCGCAGCACATCGCGCGCGGCGGTACCGGGCTGGCCGGTCGGCGCGTCGATCACGAGGGTTTGTGTCTCGGTCATGGGCTCCATGGTTGTCGCAATCGGGGCGGCGTTCGATGGAGCTGACCGCCGAATCCGTGGTGTAGCCAGCTACACCACCAACTAACATCCTGCGCATGAACTACCCGCCGCCACCGCCGTACGGTTCGCCGTATGGCTACCCAGCCTATGGGCCACAGGATCACCCGCAGGCCATCACGATCATGATTCTGGGGATTCTCGGCTTGCTGCTGTGCCAGTTCCTCGGACCGGTCGCCTGGGTGATGGGTAAGAAGGCCCTCAACGAGATCGACGCGTCCGGCGGTGCGATCGGCGGTCGGAGCAGCGTCATGGCCGGATATGTCTGCGGCATCGTGTCCTCGATCCTGCTGATCCTGACCATTCTGTTCATCATCACCATGGTGATCCTCACCGTCCTCGGCGTCCTGGACAGCTCGTCCTCGACCTACTAGCCGCGCCGGGGGAATTAGCATCATCGGCGTGAACCACCCCACGCCGGATACGGCTGAACAGCCAGGACCCACCGAATGGGGCGAGCACCCGCACGGAGTCGGGCCATGGGCCGAGGAGCACGACGGGGCGCCGCCGACCGATCCCCGCTACGACCCGCAGCTACTGGCGGGCGGCGACCGCCGCAATGTCGTGGACGCCTACCGCTACTGGTCGCGGGATGCGATCGTCGCCGATATCGACCGGCGCAGGCATCCGTTCCATGTGGCCATCGAGAACTTCGGGCACGACGCCAATATCGGCACCGTGGTACGCACCGCCAACGCCTTCGCCGCGGCGGCTGTGCACATCGTCGGCAGGCGGCGCTGGAATCGGCGCGGCGCCATGGTCACCGACCGCTATCAGCACATCGAACATCACACCGATATCGGCGAGCTCATCGCGTTCGCCGAGCGGGAGCGGCTGACCGTGGTCGCCGTGGACAATGTGCCCGGTTCGGTCCCGTTGGAAACCGTCGAGTTGCCACACCGCTGCCTGCTGCTGTTCGGACAGGAGGGGCCCGGTGTCACCGAACATGCGAAGGGTGCGGCCGCGCTGACGGTTTCGATCGCGCAGTTCGGTTCGACCCGCAGTATCAATGCCGGAGTCGCTGCCGGTATCGCCATGCACGCGTGGATTCGGCAACATGCCGATTTGACGTCGGCTTGGTAACGAAAAGATCCCTATGAACCGGCGCGAAGCTGGCACCATTGACCCATGACCTCGCGGAGCCCGGAGAGCGGGCGCGACGCTACATCCTCGTCCGCGCTGTGGTCGCACCGGGCGGATATGGCCGAAGCCGCGATCGTCTCTCGGCACCTGCGTGCCCTATGGGGTTGTCCCGGAACCGATTTGGGTGTGGTGGGCTGGCCCGCGACCAGTCGCGAGCGCGTCTTCGTCTCCTGGCACTACTGGTGGCAGGCGAATCTGATCGACTGCGCGGTCGATGCCGCAAACCGGGTGCCGACTCCGCAGCGCCGCAAGCGCATTGCCGCCATCGCGCGTGCGCACCGGATCCGCAATATCACCGGCTGGACCAATAGCTACTACGACGATATGGCTTGGCTGGCTATCGCTCTGGAGCGCGCCGAGCGGACCCAGGGCATCACCGAGGTGCGCGGCGGTCTGGTCGCACTCGAGAAGGAGCTGTACGGGGCATGGGATCCGGCGCGCGGCGGCGGCGTGCCGTGGCGGGTCGGCTCGGACTACTTCAACGCACCCGCCAACGGACCGGCCGCGATCGCGCTGCTGCGCCTGGGTCGCCAGGCCCGCGCACAGGAGATGGCGGACTGGATCGATGCGACGCTGCGCGATAAGGAATCCGACCTGATCCTCGACGGCATCCATCTGCCCTCCGGTGAGATCGAGAGCCCGACTTTCACCTACTGCCAGGGCGTGGTGCTGGGTCTGGAGGCCGAACTCGCGGTGCACACCGGCGAGCCGCGCCATACCGAACGGGTGCACCGGCTGCTCGCCGCGGTCGAGGAACACATGACCACCGACGGGGTGATCAATGGTGGCGGTGGTGGCGACGGCGGTCTGTTCAACGGCATTCTGGCCCGCTATCTGGCGGTGGTCGCGCTGATGCTGCCCGGCGACGATCGGGAGCAGGCGGCCGATCGGCGCGCCGCGGCGGATATCGTGCGCGCCAGCGCCATGGCGGCCTGGTCCAACCGGCTGGAGGTCGAGGGTGAACCGCTGTTCGGGCACGACTGGAACCAGCCCGCACAGCTACCCGGTGGCCCGGCCGGCGCCGGATATTTCACCGCGGGCGGCTCGGTGACCTCGTCACAGGTGCCCGAACGCGATATGTCGGTACAGCTGTCGGGCTGGCTGCTGATGGAGGCGGCGTTCCAGGTCAGTGCTGCCGGACTTTAGGAATCAGCACTCCGATTCGACCACGCCGGTGGGCGCGGCCTCGAGATCGAAATCCTCGGCGGGTTTGGCGATCTCCTGCCGGTAATGCCGGATGCCGAGCGCCGTTCCGATGATCAGCCCGGCCACCAGCGTCCCGATGACCCCCGGCATGAGCCACGGCACCCGCTCCAGGAAACTGCCCGCGTAGTAGCCGATGAGCAGTAGCACCGGCGCCCAGATGATGGCGCCGATCGTGCTGGCCACGGTGTATTTGCGGTGGTCCATCTGCGCCGCGCCCGCGACCATCGGGCACAGCGTGCGCACCCACGGAATCCAGCGCGAAATGAGCACCGCGAGGAATCCGTGCCGCTGCAGCAAATCGGTGACCCGCTGCAGATTGCGGGTGTTGATATATCGGCCGTTCTTCCTGGCCACCAGATGATGGCCGGTGCGGTGGCCGATCACATAACCCACCTGGTTGCCCGCGACGGCCGCGATCATCGCGCCCACCGACAGCGCCCAGACATGGGCCTCGCCGGTCGCATTGGAGGCCATCACGATGCCCGCGGTGATCAGCATCGAGTCACCGGGCAGGAACAGCCCGATGATCAGCGCGCATTCGAGGAAGACGAAAGTGAGCACCACCGTCCAAACGAGCGCGGGGCCCGCCGAGGTCAGCGGATCGAAACTGCCCACTGCTAGGGGCAACTGCGCAGTGGACACCGGCTCAGTGGGTCGGCTCGTTCGTCGAGGCGGTCAGCGCGGTGTCTTGCTGACCGGCCTCGTCCGCACCGCGGTTCAGGACTTTCTTCGCCACGGTGATGATGCCGGGCAGGATCGAGAGCAGGACGATGAGCAGGAAGATCGGCTCAATGTTCTTGCGAATGAATTCGATATTGCCGAGGAAGTAGCCCAGTACGGTGACACCGCCGCCCCACAGGATCGCGCCGACGATATCGAAAGTGACGAACTTGCGGTATTCCATTTTGGACACACCCGCGAGCACCGGCATGAAGGTGCGCACGATCGGCACGAAGCGGGCCAGGATGATCGTCTTCGGACCGTACTTTTCGAAGAAGGCGTGCGTCTCGGTGACGTAATGCTTCTTGAACAACCGGGTGTCTTCCTTGTGGAACAGCGCGGGCCCGATCGCCCTGCCGATCCAATAGGCGCACTGGTCACCGGCGAAGGCGGTCACCATGACGGCGGGCAAAAGCACCCAGATCGATACCGGCGGATTGTCCGTCGCCGAGAGCAGGCCACCGGTGAACAGCAGCGAGTCGCCGGGCAGGATCGGGAAGAGCAGACCGGTCTCGATGAAGACGATCACCAGGATCGCCGGGAGCACCGCGTTCTTCAGCCACGTCTCCGTAAGCAGGTGCATCGGGTCCAGCAACTGGGTCAATGCGACGTTGCTCGTCACCGATTCTGTCGCTGCCAGCAGAATCACGCGGCCTCCTGTCCCGGGTACGGCTGGCTGCATTGCTTTGCCACCGCATCGGAAGCTGCCAGCGCAATTACGCGGCCAACAGTACCGGGTCCAACTGAGAAACCTCTCGCTGTGCGAAAAGTTCGTCCCGGCCGACCGGCCGGTTCGGATGGTCCCGCCGCCGCGCAGGACGGTCCCCTGACATCGTGCGAAAGCGCGCTGGCCTACTCTGAGGGCTGACAGAATTGTCTTTTTCCGCACAACACGGAGGTCTTCACAGTGCCCATCGCGACTCCGGAGGTCTACGCCGAGATGCTCGGTCGGGCCAAAGCGAACTCCTTTGCCTTTCCGGCCATCAACTGCACCTCCTCGGAAACCGTCAATGCCGCTATCAAGGGCTTCGCCGACGCGGGCAGCGATGGCATCATCCAGTTCTCCACCGGTGGCGCGGAGTTCGGCTCGGGCCTGGGTGTGAAGGACATGGTTGTCGGCGCCGTCGCGCTCGCCGAGTTCGCGCACGTGGTCGCCGCGCGCTACGACGTGACCATCGCGCTGCACACCGACCACTGCCCGAAGGACAAGCTGGGCACCTTCGTGCGTCCGCTCATTGCGATCTCCCAGGAGCGGGTGAACTCGGGCCGCAACCCGCTGTTCCAGTCGCATATGTGGGACGGCTCCGCGATTCCGATCGATGAGAACCTGGAGATCGCCAAGGAACTGCTCAAGGCGACGCACGCGGCGAACATCATCCTCGAGGTCGAGATCGGCGTCGTCGGCGGTGAAGAGGACGGTGTCGAGGCCGAGATCAACGAGAAGCTCTACACCTCCCCCGAGGACTTCGAGAAGACCATCGACGCGCTCGGCGCCGGCGAGAACGGCAAGTACCTGCTCGCCGCGACCTTCGGCAATGTGCACGGCGTGTACAAGCCGGGCAATGTGGTGCTCAAGCCCGAGGTACTCGCCGAGGGCCAGCGCGTCGCGGCGGCCAAGCTCGGCCTGGCGGCCGACGCGCAGCCGTTCGATTTCGTCTTCCACGGCGGTTCGGGCTCGCTGAAGTCGGAGATCGAGGATTCGCTGCGTTTCGGCGTGGTGAAGATGAATGTCGACACCGATACCCAATACGCGTTCACCCGGCCGGTCGCCACGCATATGTTCACCAACTACGACGGCGTGCTCAAGATCGATGGTGAGGTCGGCAACAAGAAGACCTACGATCCGCGCAGCTACCTGAAGAAGGCCGAATCCGCCATGGCGGCACGTGTCGTCGAGGCGTGCAATGATCTGAAGTCCGCGGGTCGCTCGATCAGCGCCTGACCCTTTCCCCGCGGTGTACGCGTCAGGTCCGGAGGCAGCAGTGCCCGGACAAGTACAGTCGGCCGCAGGCCGCCCGTTGCGGGTGGCGGTGGGAGACGGGTGGGCCTACGTAGGGCCCGCGGACACCGCAATTGGAAACGGGGGCATTTAGCACATGAGTCTGGATGTGCACGTGCTCGGGCCCGTACGACTGCTGGTCGGTGGTGAACCGGTAGCGGTCGGCGGGCCCAAGCCGCGAGCCTTGCTCGCCGCGTTGACCGTCAATCGACGGCGCGCGGTGGCTTCGGCTGCGCTGGCCGATATGGTGTGGAACGAGGATCCGCCCGACTCCTACGCCGCCAGCCTGCAGGTATTCGTCTCGAATATCCGCAAGGCGCTGCGTAATTCGGGTGTGGATCCGGCCCTGGTGCTGCGCACCGAATCATCGGGCTATCGGCTCGAGATCCCGGAGGATGCCTGCGATCTCGGACGCTTCGAGGCGGCCAGGGATGCGGGAGCGCGCGCCGCCGAGGTCGGCGATCACGTCGGTGCGGCGCAGCTGTTCGGGAATGCGTTGCGCGAGTGGAGCGGTCGGGCACTGGCCGATCTGGCCGGATTGCAGTTCGCCGATGGCTTCGCCACCGCGATGGACGAGGAGCGGCTGCAGGCCGCTTCGGCCCGCATCGATGCCGAAATCGCCTGTGGGCGTGCCGCATCGGTGATCGGCGAGCTGGTCTCGATGACCAATGAGCATCCGCTGCGCGAGCCGCTGTGGGGTCAGCTGATCACCGCGCTGTATCTGTCCGGTCGGCAGGCCGACGCGCTGGAAGCGTGCCGCCGGGTGCGCACGGTGCTCGCGGAGGAACTCGGCATCGACCCGGGCCCGGTGCTGGTCGATCTGGAACAGCGGGTGCTG
This sequence comes from Nocardia sp. NPDC004604, assembly GCF_040609795.1. Classification (NCBI taxonomy): domain Bacteria; kingdom Bacillati; phylum Actinomycetota; class Actinomycetes; order Mycobacteriales; family Nocardiaceae; genus Nocardia; species Nocardia sp. NPDC004604. The sequence continues at coordinate 71,344 of NZ_JBEXLC010000021.1, read as the reverse complement.
CGCCAGGAGCCGCTGAGCACAATGGAACTCAAGCGCACCGAGCGGCTGGCCGCCGCGATGACCGAGACCGTCACCGAGATGCCGCGTGCGGTCCGCAGCGGACAGCTGCGCATGCCGGACGGCCGGGTCATGGCAATCGCGCAGGGCGGCATGCGAATCGGCCGGATGACCGATAACGATCTGGTCCTCGACGATCCGAAGGCCAGTCGCTATCACGCGCACATCATGCCGAGCCGGGCCGGACTGCTGATCAAGGATCTGCATTCGGCAAATGGCGTGTACGTCAACGATGGCGCGATCGACAACGGTGCGCTGCTCGCCGACGGTGACACCATCCGCATCGGCGCGACGGTACTGGTGTTCCAAGCGGTGCAGTAGCTCGCCCGGTCGCGAGCCGGGCGGCCTGCTCGGCCGCAGCCTCCTGCGGGTCGCCCTCAGTCGCAGGCGATACCGTCGCCGTCCGGGTCGAGGTACGGCGCGTAGCCGGGCTGGCCGCGGTAGAGCGGGAGCTTTCCTGCCGCGCGCACCTGATCGCAATCGGTGTAATACCTCGGCGACTCCTCCTTCGACGTCTCCGGTGGCGGGACGTTCGATCCCTTCGGACCGGGCCGATAGCTGGGCACCGGAAGCGAACTATCGGGCCCGGCAACGAATTGGACGGTGGACGAACCGGCGGCAGCGATCGGCGACGCGATCGCGAGGCCGCCGATCACCAGACAGGCGGCACCGAGCGCGGGCACAGCGCGGTGATAGATCAATGAAGCTTTCACATGCTCCATCCTGCTCCGCTTCCCGTGTCGCTGTCAGTGCCGTTTATTCGCAGGCGATTCCGTCGTTGTCGCGGTCCAGGTGGGATGCGTATCCGGGTCAGCCCGGTGCAGCGGAGCCTTACCGGCTCGGCGGACCTCGTCGCAATTTCGGTAGTAGGGCGACGGTTGGGTCTGCGGTGGTTGTGCCTGGGGCGGTTGCGTGCGGGGCGGCGGGTTGTTCGGCACGTTCTGCTGCGGTTGGGCGGGCGGGCACAACTGGGCGGAGCCCGAGTTGCACAGCAGGTCGGTGCGCGGATCGGCGGACGCCGTCGGTATCGTGAATGCTATTGCGGCGGAGGCGATCAGGATCGCCGAAGCGGTTCCGAGCAGCGACCCGGCTGCAGAGCAGGTTTCATGGGTGTCCTCTGGTCGAATGGAACCACCGGGGGCCCCTTGCTCCCCCGGTGGACGGCCACTCACCCCGACTCGAGTTGTCGCTTCGTGGAAGGTAGCAGGGCAGTCGCGCTGCGGTCCCGAAAATGGAGTGGGAGTTTGCTGTTAATTCTGGATATCGATGCGGTGGATGGTGCTCCGGTCGGTAAGTCGGACGAGGTCAAGGGGGCAGAACAGGTAGGGTCGGGCGCTGGTGCACGGCATCGCGAAGGGCATCGATGCGGCGCGGTGGCCGGGAGGCGGATGTCCATTTTGCGCGAGATATCAAGGGGTTGAGGATGACTCGGCGGTGGGTGGCGGTGCTCGCTGCGGTCGTGTGCACGGCCGCGGCACAGACGTTCACGGGTCGACCCGCTGGTGCCACGCCGGAGGCAATCGGGCCGGTGCCCGGTCCGTGTGTGAGCGATCCGCCCGCGCAGCATGAGGGCCTGGTGCCCAAGACACTCGAGGTGCCGATCCCGTATCCGGTGATCACCGTGCTGCCGCCGGATCGGCCCGCAGCACCGCCGACGCGGACGGAGATGGAGTTGCCGTCGAATCCGTGCACCAACCCGTGCCCGGATCTGACCGATGCGCCGACACCGCCGCCGAGCCTGGCCAGCCGACTCGGCATTCCGGAAATTCTTCTGAGTCCCAAGCCCTTCCACTTCGCGATACCCGGACCAGGACCGGATCCGGGTGCGGTGCCGCCGCCCCCGCCGCCGGTGGATCCGCCGACCGAGCCCGCCCCGCTGTCCCCGGCCCGGCCCGCGCCGCGCATCGGTTCGGTCACCGAGGTAGCCAAGCAGACCGGCGCGAATTCGGTGAATCGCACCGATAAGCGTTGGCAGGTGGACGGCACCGACCTCGGGATCATGTGGGAGAGTGCGCCGGGGGAGATCGCCACCGCCTTCGGTGACACCATCGGGCGCGGCTTCCGCCCACCGGGCGGGGTGGGGATGGATTGGCGCAGCAATGTGCTGGCCTTCAGCACCGACCGGGACCTGTCCGACGGTATGACCTACGACCGGATGGTGACCGACGACCGCTGCCACGCGGCGGAAGTGCTCTCCAGCCGCAAACTCGACAATGTCGAGGTCACCACGATTCCGACCTCCGGATTCGCGCTCGGCGTGCGGCAGTATCTGAGCTATATGTCGATTCGCACCTGGAACAGCTTTCCCGGTACGTTCTTCACCAATTACGGCGGCATCGCCTATTCCGATGACCACGGCCAGACCTGGACCAAGGATCCCTACGCGCGCTGGGACAACATCTTCGGACTCGCGAATTTTCAAGTGAGCGCAATGGTTCCGCAGGGCGACTACGTATACATGTTCGGCACGCCCAATACTCGGCTCGCGGCGGTCGGCCTCGCCCGGGTATCGAAGGATCAGCTGCTCAATACCACGGCCTATCAGTACTGGCGCGACGGAAACTGGACTCCGGTAGGTGGATTCGGCTCCGCGAGCCCGATCGTCGACGGACCGGCCGGTGAGCTGTCGGTGCGCTTCGACGCCGCCCGAAATGTTTGGCAGATGAGCTATCTCGATACCGCGAAGGTGGCTCTGGTCGTCCGCGAATCGAATTCACCGCAGGGCGTGTGGTCCGATGCCGCGCCGACGGTGCTGGCGACCGACTACCCGGAGCTGTACGGCGGATTCATCCACCCCTGGTCCTCGGGTTCGGATCTCTACTTCAATATGTCGACCTGGAGCGACTACAACGTGTATCTCATGCACGCGACCATCGAATGAGGTTGCGCCGCTAGGCGAAGCGGACCTCGGCGATGGCCCGGCCGAAGAGCTTGCGGCCCTCCGACGCGCCCGCGAGCAGAATGGTGGCGGTGCGTTTTTGCGGATCGAGCGATTTGATCTTCCCGCTGAACTCTACGTTGCTCGGCGCCTCGGACGTCACCGGGACGAATCCGGAGAACCGCACGCTGAACTTTTCGATGGCCGTCGGATCGCCGAGCCAGGAGGTCAGATAACCGCCCGCCAGGCTCATGGTCAGCATCCCGTGCGCCACCACCGTCGGGAGTCCAGCCAGTTGGGCCGCACGCTCGCTGAAGTGAATCGGGTTGGGATCGCCGGAAACTCCTGCGTAGTTGGCCAGATCGCCGCGCGTCACCTGTGCGGTTGCGGCCGGGAGCTGATCGCCGACGGATAGTTGGTCGAAGTCCGGGAGGGTGTGCACGAATTCGCTCGGCACTGCGGGCGCTCCGGGGGGCGGGGCATCCGCGGCCAGGGCGACCAGCGGCCCGCTGTCGGGGACCGTGATATCACCGACCGTCACCGGGCGAGAGTGCATCATGATGTTCTCGACGGCGTCGGCAATATTCGGGTCGACCTCTACACCGCGGCGCGCCACGATGGTGGTCGAACCCGACTGCACGATCTCGCCGTGCTGGTTGGTCAGCGAGAACGTCACCAGGATGAAGTCGTTATCGCCGAACTGCCGGATCGATTCGATCACGACCTCGGTGCTGAGCCGATCGCCCGCCACGATCGGCCGGGTGAGTTCGAAGACCTGGTCGGTCTGCAGGATCTGGGACAGGTCGTAATCGGCCAGCACCGTTTCGAGCAGCGCCCGGGTCGCACTGATGCCGATGACCGAGGCGAACGTCGGCGGCGCGACGATCGTGTCGTAGCCGAGCTTGTCCGCATCGGGTTCGAAATAATGCGCACCGTGCTGACTCTGCGTTGCGCGGGCGAACTCGCGGACCTTCTCCCGGCCGACCGCATAGTGCTCGCGCACCCGGAACCGGCGCCCCGCCATTGTGTCTGCCTGCACAACTACGTCGTTTTCCGGCTGTGCGATTGTCTGCTCCCTGACCATGATCCGGGCCATGCTACTGGCGAACCGGTCCATTGACCAGGTAAATGTGACGTTCGCTACCGGTTAGAGGGCTTGCCTTTCGGTTATGGCGGCGGCCGTCTAGGGCGTCCCTGCGGTCGGCGGGTCGCACACCTTCCAGCCGGTGTCGGTCCGCTCCAGATCGAAGGTCCTGGCCGATCGCTTCGACGGATCCGCGTCGGTATAGACGGTGGCCTGTGCGATCGCGGACTTATCGGTGATCCGGACCGCATCGACGCTCGCCACCACCGGAATGTTCTTGCGATCCATCGATAGCCGGTGCACGCCCGCGAACTGGTCCTCCGGAATGCCCTGGTAGAAGTCGTGCAGCTGCCCGCACGTGGACTTGCGCAGTGCCGCGAGATCGCCGGACTTCAGTGCGTCGGTGTAATCGGTGATGCTGGCGCGCACCTTGGCCTCCGGGGAGTTGTCGCCCCGATTCCCGACCAGGACGACCGCGAGTGCGATCACCGCGATGATGGCGACCGCGGTCGCCCCGAGCACCACGAACAACCGGCGCTTCGACCCCGCCGGTGCTTCGGCAGTGGCCGCGGCCTGCTGGCCGGGTGGCGTGATCCGCTGCGGTTGCGCCATCGGCCGTGGCTGCGGCGGCCGTGGCTGGACCGGCTGTGCGGGCCGGGTCAGTTGGGTATCCGCCGGTGACGGCGCCGACGCGACCTGACGCTGGCGAGCTGGCGGGCGCGGTGCCGACGGGGCGGTCTCCTCGACCCCGGGTCCCTGCGCGGGTCCTTGGGCTCCGGCCTGCTTCGGCCCGGCCGCCGGACGCGGCGTACTCGGCGGCTTGGTGACCGGCCCGGGCCGCGCCGGGGGTGGTACGACCCGATCGGTGGCACCGGGCTTCGATCCGGTCCGCATCCGCTGCGTCGCGTCCTTATCGACCGGCTTCTGAATCGGCAATGCCATGGTCTTCTCGGCATCCAGCTTCGAAACCACCGGCATGGCGACGGTCTTGTCATCGGCGCCGGTCAGATCGGGCTCGTCGCCGGTCGTCTCCTCCGGAGAAGTCGAGACCGCATGCTTATCGCCCGCCGTCGGCTTCACCAGTTCGATCCGCGGCATCACCGTGGTCGCCGCATCCGCCCCCGCGGCGTCATCGACCTGATCCGCGTTCGCATCGGCGGGTACTGCGGACCCGCTGGCATTCGAATCCCGCCGAATCACAACGGTTTCCGCCGTGGATCCGGCGGACGGTGCCGCACCGGCTGCGGCTGCGCCGGATTGCGTGGCAGCGCTGCCGGACGATACGGCGGCGGCACGGCTGGCTGGTTCAGCCGTATCAGCGGCCGGGGTGGTGCGACCCGATGATCCGGCAGCTGGGCTTGCGCCGCTGGCCGGACCAGGTGTGGCACCGGACGGGGTGGCGGTCCGGCTCGACGCTGCGGAGTCGCCAACTGGTGCGGTAGTGCTGCCGGACGGTGCCGCCGGGCCTGCCGACTCGGCACCCGCCGGAGCACCGGGTTTCGTGGCAGCGGTCGCGGTGGGTTCGTTGGGTGAGGATTTGGCGGCGGCCGAGGCGGATCCTTTACCCGTATCGGCGGGTCGACCAGCTGCCGAACCGCCCGTGGCGGCGGATGTCGCTGCCGCACTTGCGGATCGGACCGCAGGACCGTCTTCTTCGATCGCAGCAGTCGGTGCGTCGGGTCCGGCCGCGGCCTTGGTTGGTGCGTTGGTGGGGCTGCCTGGTGCTGGTGTCGGCTTGCCGGAAGGAGGCGCGGCCGGTGCGGCGGGCGGTGTGCCCGGTCGGGCGGCGACGTTGGTCGGTGCGTTGGTGGGGCCGCCAGCTGTTGGTGTCGGCTTGTCGGACGGAGTGGTGGGTGCGGCGGCGCTGGCGGGAGTTGGTGCGTTGGTGGGGCCGTCAGCCGTTGGCGTCGCTTTGCCGGGGGGAGTTGCGGTCGGTGCGTTGGTGGGGCCGCCAAGTGCTGGTGTCGGCTTGCCGGACGGAGGCGCGGCGGGTGCGGCGGCAGTGCTCGCCGCGGGCGGTGTGCCCGGTCGGGCGGCGACGTTGGTCGGTGCGTTGGTGGGGCCGCCAGCTGTTGGTGCGGGCCTGCCGGAGGGAGCGGCAGTATTCGGTGCGCCGGGTCGGGTGGCAGCGGCGGTCGGCGCCTCGGTGGGGCCGCCAGTTGTTGGTGTCGGCTTGGCGGCGGGGTTCGCGGCGGGTGCGGCGGTGCTTGCTGCGGCAGTAGCCGTCGTGGCGGCAGCCGATTCTTTGGCAGGCGCTTTGGCCTCGGTGACGCCGCGCGGGATCGCTACGGTCTCCGCTTCGGAAGTCGGCGTCGCAGCGGCGGGACCACTCGGAGTGCTGCCGGTGGCCGGTTTCGTTGCGCCGGGTCGGCCCGAGCCGCTAGCGGACCGGCCTGCCGCGGCGGGCTTGGTCGGGCCGCCTGCACCGGATGTGGGCGGCTGTGCACCTGCGGATCTCGCCGGTTGGCTGGGAGTGGCGGCGGAAGGTGGCGTCGTTCGAGGGGCCGCGGCCTCGGCAGGCTTGCCGAGCGCCGCGATATCCCCTGTTGAGGCATCCGGGACGCTCGTCGGCGTGGTACCGGGCGGTTGCTTCGGAGTCGACGGTGTCGCGATCGGCCGAGTCGGCGCGGCGGCCGCCCGTTCCTCGGTGGTTGCGCCAGATCCCCCAGACATGCCAGGTCCCGGCGATGGCCTCGAGCCGGACGACGGCATTGATCCGGACGATGGTGTTGATCCCTGCGACGGTGTCGAGCCGGACGATGGTGTTGATCCCTGCGATGGCTTCGAACCCGCCGACGGCGTCGGATTCGACGATGGCGCCGAACCGGTCGGGGCTGGAATCGGTCGCGTCGGCGGGGCGGCTGCCCGTTCGCCAGCGGCAGTGCGGTCCGCGGCAGCGCCGGGCTTCGACGATGCGCCGGTCGCTCCGGGCGTGCCGGAGTTCGCCGGGGACGAGCTGGTGTTCGATGCGGGTGTCCGGTCCGCGGGGGCGCCGGGGCTTGCGGTACCGGCCGCTCCGGCGGGTCGGCCGGTATCTTGTGCCGGGCTCTTCTCGTCGTTCGGATCGGACACCTACTACCCCTCGGTCGGGCGGAACAGTTGAACTCGACGGCCAGCCTAATCAGCAATTCGTCCAACTGTGAGGATTCCCCCGCGCCACGACCCGGGCGGTCGGGTGCACAATGAACCGCATGACCTCGTTCGGTGACTTGCTCGGACCGCAACCGGTACTCCTGCCCGAAGACTCCGAAGCTGAGGAGGCGCTGCTCGAGAAGGCCGATCCGGTGCAGGTCGCGGCCGCGCATCCGGCGGCCTCGATCGCATGGGCCCATCTTGCCGAGGCCGCGTTGGCGCGCGGTGGGGCCGAGGGCGACGCCCAGGTGGTCAACCACGACATCGTCGCCGCGTACGCGTTCGCGCGCACCGGCTACCACCGCGGCCTCGATCTCTTGCGGCGCAATGGCTGGAAGGGTTTCGGGCCGGTGCCGTGGAGCCATGAGCCCAATCGCGGTTTCCTGCGCAGCGTCGCCGCGCTCGCTCGTGCGGCCAGGGCCATCGGCGAGACCGAGGAGTACGCGCGCTGCCTGGATCTGTTGGAGGACTGCGACCCACGCGCAGCAGCGGAGCTCGGGCTCGACTGAGACAGCGTGAAAACAGCATCGCGTAGCGATTCGAAGGGGGGTGGCGGTCGGGCGACGGGTGGGCTCGATCCGAATTCCCCGGTTGGTGTTGCCCGCGCCAGCAGTATGGAGAAGTTGCGCAGCTCATGGGCGCGGTTGCAGCTGTCCGCGCTGCCGATTCTGCAGTGCGCGGTCGGTGCGGCGCTGGCCTGGTTTATCGCGCACAAGATAGTCGGGCATACCCAGCCGTTCTTCGCACCGACCGCGGCCGTGGTCTCGATCGGCATTTCCTTCGGTGCGCGGCTGCGCAGGTCGGTGGAACTGGTGGTCGGCGTCGCGGTCGGCATCGGCATCGGCGACCTGTTCATCACGCGCGCGGGCACCGGCGTCTGGCAGATCGCCTTGGTGGTCGCGGTGGCCATGGCGCTCGCGGTATTCCTGGACGGCGGGTCGATCATCACCATGCAGGCCGCCGGTTCGGCGGTGCTGGTGGCCACCCTGCTGCCGCCCTCGGCGGGCGGCGGCTTCTCGCGCATGATCGACGCGCTGGTCGGCGGACTGGTCGGCGTGGTCGTGGTCGCCTCGATCCCGCTGCATCCGGTGCGCCGGGCCCGTGAGCAGGCCGCGGAAGTCCTTGCGGTGATGGGCAAATCGCTGCACGAGTGCGCCGACGGACTGCTCGAACAGGACCAGGAGAAGATCCGCCTCGCCCTGACCGCCGCCCGCAAGACACAGCCGCAGATCGACGGCCTGCGCTCCACCCTGGAGGGCGGTCGCGAGATCAGCCGGATCTCTCCGCTCTACTGGAATTCGCGCGCGCGCCTCGACCGCATCCGCGCCACCGCCGATCCGCTCGATAACGCGGTCCGCAACACCAGGGTGCTGCTGCGCCGTTCGCTGACACTGGTGCAGGACGACGAAATTCTCGATCCCCGACTCATCGAGGAACTCGAGCGCCTGGCCCAGGCCGTCGACGTGGTGCGCCGAATGATGCTCGCCGATCCCGGCCAGCAGCCGGATCAGGCCGAGGCCGCCAGGGTGCTGCGCGGCGTCGCCAAGGCCACGCGGCCGGAACTCGTTGACGGTGCGGGACTTTCGGCGCATGTGGTCTTCGCGCAGATGCGTTCCATGCTGGTCGATCTCATGCAGGTCTCCGGTATGCAGCGCATCTCCGCAATGGCGATGCTGCCTCCGACGGTCCCGAATCCGCATGTGCCGCCCGAGCAATAGCACGACTACTCAGCGGATTTCAGCCATTTTCCATCGTGCGGGAACGCCTGCGCGATCCCCGGCGCGTGAACCGGCGATCATCGCGTAGTGCGCTACTCGTGTTCGCACATCGTCGCGGTCATAGCCTCGAGAGGTAACCGCGGTGACGAGGGGTAGCGCGGTTCGGCGGCTTCGCACGACGGCGAGACGCCCTACCGGCCATATGGTGTGGTGGCCGGGCGGGTAGGGGCGCACCGTGGTCGAGCGAAGAGGTCGCCCGGTCCCGGAGGACCGGGCGACCGGAACCCGCGATTCAGTCCACCGGGGACAGGCGTTCCGGACTGCCGCGCAAAGTGAAGCGGCGACGATCGAAATCCCATAGCCGATAGATCGGCCATTGCAGGGTGTGCCCCAGCCAGGCCAAGCTGGCGTAGACCCGGGTCACCGGCAGGACGTGATATCCCCGATTCGTGAGGGCGTCCAGTCCACGCAACTGATAGGTCCAGAATTCACGGGGATTGGTCCGGCGCCGCCGGGCCGAGATCCGCACCCGCTGATCCGGGAGCTGTTGAATGTGCAGCCCCTTTATCGACAGGCACAGTGCCAGATCCAGATCCTCGTGGATATCGGTCCGAGTGGTGGTGTCGTCCTTGACTTCATCCCATGCGGTGCGGCGGATGGCCATATTCGCACCGTGCATATTGCCGACCGGGCCGCCGAACATGCCGAGCTTCAGCTTCGCCCAGACGCCGATGTCCAGGAAGAAGGGGACCGGCGAGTCGTGGTAGGTGAAGATGCCGGTCGTCGCGGCGACATCCGGATGTGTGGACGCATAATCGCGGATGGCCGCACCCCAGTAGGGCTCGACGAAGGTATCGGCGTCGATGCGGGCGATGAAATCACCGCGCGCCTTTGCCAGTCCGGTATTGCGTGCGGGGATGAGACCCCGCGTCTCCTCGTAGACGAGTTCGACCTTCGGATGTGCGGCCGCGTATTCACGCACGATCGCGTCGGTGCCGTCGGTGCTGCCGTTGTCGACGACAACGATTTCGCTGATCGCTTCCTGGTCCACGAGTCGTTCCAGGCACTGGAGTATGAGCGCGGCTTCGTCGAGAACGGGGATGACCACCGACAAGGTGATGAGGGATGGCGTGCCAGTCATGGCATAGCTCCAAAGGGTCGAGCACAAGCTGGAGATGACGACCGCCTGGGTTGTTTCGGGCGGTCGGAGGTAGGACAGCGCTGTCTACGGGGGGTGCGGGCGAATCGGAGTGTGCCGTCGCCATCGTGTTTGTCAGGCGAGAGTTGAACGCGCCGCTCGTCGCGATCGACCGGGGCGTTCTTTCTCGCAACCTAACCGCTCAAACTTCTTGAACGGGTGTCCGGGACAATAGTTGGCGCAGATGAACGGCGAGATCCCCAGTGCTGGGAATAGATCAGACCGACCGGTTCCGAAACCGGCTAAGTCCAGAACCGGGTCAGCCAGCTGCCGAACCGCGACCAATCCGCATCGACCCCGGACAATTCGTACAGCGAATAGACCGCATCGAAGAACACCTTGTTGATCGATGGCGTGAACAGCAGCGCAAACAGGATCAGCATGCCGAAGGGCTTGAACTGATCGAGCGCACGCCGGGTCTGATAACTCAGCGACGGCTCGATCAGGCCGTACCCGTCCAACCCGGGCACCGGCAGAATGTTCAAAAGCGTTGCGGTGATTTGCAGAAACGCCAGGAAGCTCAGGCCGTACCAGAACGCGCGATGCGACGTGTCACTGCCGAAGTACCGCACGACCACCAACAGCAGCACCGCACACACCGCGTTCACCGCGGGCCCGGCACCACTGATGATGCGCTGCATGCGTGGGCTGACGTTCTGTGTGTGCACGTACACCGCACCGCCCGGCAATCCGATACCGCCGAGCGCGATGAACACCATCGGCAACACGATCGACAGCAGCGGATGGCTGTATTTCAGTGGATTCAGCGTGAGATACCCCCGCAATTCCACCTCGCGATCGCCCGCCCGCCAGGCCGTGAACGCGTGCGCGAACTCGTGCAGACACAATGTGACGATCCAGCCGAAGACGACGAGCAGAAATACCCCGAACTTCGCCCGCGTGGACTGCACGTCGGCATTCCAGGCCAGCACCCCGCCCGCCACGGAGATCGCGATCACCAGCAGGAATACCGGGCTCGGGCGCACGGCGCCGAGTCCGGAGCGGCGGTCTTTCGGGAATTGAATCGTCATCGGACCAGTAGCCAGTTTTCGTGATGCCGATAGAACGACGAGCGCGGCAGAATCCGCTCATTGGCAATGCCGTCGCGGGTGACCACCGCCCCCGGTGTGCCCAGCTGCGCGGCCCGTCCCGCCAGCCAGTGACGTCGGCGTAGGAACCTTGGCACGGCCGCCCGCACACCCGGCAGTTCGAGTGTCGGAGAAACGAGCATCGCGTTGACCTTGCCGGAGAACAATTGGGCGTCGTCCACGTAGGCCTCACCCTCGAGTTTCTCGCCGCCGGGGCCGGTGATCACGGCCCGTCCGACCAGCACCGTCCCGGTGTCGTCACGGATCAGCGGGACTTCGGATGCCCGGCCCTCCACCGCCCGCTTGGCGGCGGCATTGCCGGTTCCGGTCTGGTAGGCGCGGGAGCCGTAGGTCTTGTCGACGGGCACATAGCCGATCTCCACATGGAGTCGTTCGGTGCGCATCAGATGGGTCAGCACCGAGGCCAGGGCGGCGTCGTCGCCGAGCACGATCAGCCGGGGCAGGCTGTCGGCGGCGAGGACGGGCAGTAGCTCATCGATCACGCTGGTGTCCGGGATGGCGGTCGTCTGTGAGATCGGCAGTGACGCGAGGGCGATGGGTACCGGTGCGCCGTCGCAACAGAGAACGTGGGTACTCAAACTGCGGTACACCCTCCTCGGTTCGGCCGACAAACCCGTCGGCCACCCTCGCCACTTTCCCGGTCGGATCCCTGCTCGTCCGCCAGTGCCACGCAACCATAGCCCTGCCCGACTACGGCCACACGGTTGCCGAGCCTACGGTGCGATCCGGTTCGATGCTGCCTCGAACGCTTTGGGTAGACTGTGCTTCCGGCCACCGCCTCAGTACGGCAGGTAGCTGCAGCACAGGTGTTCCCCACCCGGTCGGCCGCGCCGACTGCCATCTCCCGGGGTGTTGCGCGTCGAACCGTAGGAGACACGACCATGCCGGCAATCGTCCTGATCGGCGCCCAATGGGGCGACGAGGGTAAGGGCAAGGCAACCGATCTGCTCGGTGGCAGGTTGCAATGGGTGGTTCGCTACCAAGGCGGCAATAACGCCGGTCACACCGTCGTGCTGCCCAATGGCGATAAGTTCGCACTGCATCTGATCCCGTCCGGCATCCTCACTCCCGGCGTGACGAATGTCATCGGCAACGGTGTCGTGGTCGATCCCGGCGTCCTGCTCGCGGAGCTGGCCGGACTGGAGGAGCGCGGCGTCGACACCTCGGGTCTGCTGCTCTCGGCCGACGCGCACCTGATCATGCCGTACCACGTGGCCATCGATAAGGTCACCGAACGCTTCCTCGGCAATAAGAAGATCGGCACCACCGGCCGCGGTATCGGTCCGTGCTACCAGGACAAGGTCGCCCGGGTCGGCGTGCGGGTCGCCGATGTGCTCGACGAGAAGATCCTGACGCAGAAGGTCGAAGCCGCCCTGGAGTTCAAGAACCAGGTGCTGGTGAAGATCTACAACCGCCGCGCGCTCGACCCGCAGCAGGTGGTGGACGAGGTGCTCGAGCAGGCGGACAGCTTCAAGCACCGCATCGCCGACACCCGGCTGGAGCTGAATCTGGCGCTGGAGCGCGGCGAAACCGTGCTGTTGGAGGGTTCGCAGGGCACCCTGCTCGATGTGGACCACGGCACGTATCCGTATGTCACCTCGTCCAACCCGACCTCGGGCGGTGCGGCGGTCGGCGCCGGCATCGGACCCAACAAGATCAATACGGTGCTCGGCATCCTGAAGTGCTACACCACCCGCGTCGGCTCGGGTCCGTTCCCGACCGAACTGTTCGACAACTTCGGTGAATTCCTGGCCAAACAGGGCGGCGAGGTCGGTGTGACCACCGGCCGGGCCCGCCGGTGCGGCTGGTTCGACGCGGTCATCGCGCGCTACGCGACCCGGGTCAACGGCGTCACCGATTACTTCCTCACCAAGCTGGACGTGCTGTCGAGTCTGGAGCGGGTACCGATCTGTGTCGCCTACGAGATCGATGGCAAGCGGGTCGAGCAGATGCCGACCACACAGACCGAATTCCACCACGCCAAGCCGATTTACGAGGAGATGCCCGGCTGGTGGGAGGACATCTCACACGTGCAGACCTTCGAGGAACTGCCCGCCAACGCGCAGGCCTATGTGCTGCGCCTGGAGGAGTTGTCCGGCGCCCGTATTTCCTGCATCGGCGTCGGACCGGGTCGTGACCAGACGATTGTCCGCCACGACGTACTCGGCTAGGGCTACAACAGCGGAATCGGTGCGCCCGTTCATCGTTCGTTGTCATCGATCATGATCCGGGACGAACTAAAGTAAGAGCTATGGCTCGGAACTGGCCGATGATCGAGCGCGAGACCGAGTTAGAAGCGATCCGCGCAGCACTCACCGGTACCGAATATGTCGGTGCTGTACTGACCGGAGACGCCGGTGTCGGAAAGACGACACTGGCCAGACACGCGACGGCGGCCGTGGGCGGCAATATCCGGTGGGTTGCGGGCACGGAATCGGCCCGCAGCATCCCGCTCGGCGTATTCGCCCATATGGTCGGCGTTTATACCGCGCACGATCCGGTGACGTTCATGTCCGCCGCGCGCGAGGCACTGCTCGCCGACGGGCACGCGATCATCGGCGTCGATGACGCACACCTGCTCGACCAGCTCTCGGCGACACTATTGCTGCAGTTGGCCATCGATAAGGCGGCACATATCGTCGCGACCGTGCGCAGCGGGGTGCAGGTGCCCGATGCGGTCACCTCGCTATGGAAAGACGGCCACCTGCTGCGCGTCGATCTCAACCCGTTCACCCAGCAGCAGAGCGTCGATCTGGTCGAGCAGATGCTCGGCGGACAGCTCGAGGGTTTCACCGCCAATCTGATGTGGGAGTCCTCCGGCGGAAATGCCCTGTTCCTCCGGCACTTGGTGGAGGGCGCGCTGGAGGCGGGTTCGCTGCGGCAGGTGAACGGGGTCTGGCAGCTGCGCGGCCGGGCCGCGGTGACCTCGGAATTGGCTGCGCTACTGGAGGATCGGGTCGAACAGCTGCCCGATTCGGTGTTGCGGGTGCTCGAACTGCTCACCTTCTGCGAGCCCATCGACCTCGACGTGCTCGCGGAAGTGGCGGGTGAGGAGGCCGTGGAGGCCGCCGAAACCCGTGGTCTCATCCGGGTTGTCGAGAATGCCAACCAGCTGATCGTGCGCTACAACCATCCACTGTTCGGTGAGGTGATCCGGCGTCGGCTCGGCATCGCCTCGGCGCGGCGACTGCGCGGTCGGCTGTACTCCTCGCTCAAGGAACGGCCGATCAATTCGGCCCTGGACCGCATCCGGTTGGCCGAATTGGCCTTGGACAGTGATAAATCCGCCGATCTCGAACTCTTCGAGGCGGCCGCCGCCGATGCGATCGGGTTGGCCAATCTGCCGCTCGGTGAGCGTTTCGCCAGGGCCGCGGTGGAACGTCGCGGCGGGGTGGAGGCCGCGGATCTGCTGGCTCGCGCGCTGCTATGGCAGGGCCACCGCATCGAGGCCGAACGCACCCTGGCCAGCTTCGATCCGGATCAGATGAACGAGGTGCAGCTGGCCCGCTGGGGCAGCACCCGGGTGTCGAATCTGTTCTGGGCCATGGGCGATGCCGAGCGGGCCGATGAGGTGCTCGCGATGTTGCGGACCAAGGTGCGGCATCCGAAGATCGTCGCGACCTTCGATGGCCTGGCCTCGGCGTGTGCGGTCAATGAAAATCGGCTCGAGGACGCGTTTTCCGCGGCCGAGGCGGTGATGGAGTCCAAGGGCGCACCGCCGTGGGCGGTTTGGTGGGCCTCCTTCGGCGGCGGGCTGGCGCTGGCGCTGATGGGCAAGGGCGAGGCGGCACGGCAGTACGCGGCCCGCGGGCATCAGGTGGAGTCGCATATCGACGGGCTCAACCGGTACATCTCCACCCACGCCGAGGTGCTCGCGCTGACCTTCACCGGTGATCTCGAGGCCGCACGCCGTTGTGCCTCAGGGCATTTCGGCTATTCGTCGGCAGGTCAGTACCTGGCTTGGGGCATGTCGAAAATCCTGCAGGGGACCGTCGACGTGGCACAGGGCCGCTTCCTGGACGGGATCGAACATCTCGAACAGGCAGTGGCCGCGCTCACCGCGGAGGGCGCCGCCGCCTGGCACATTCCGGCGAGAATCCGTTTGGCCGAAGCATATTCGGCACTCGGCCGGGCGCCGGAGGCCGCCGAATCCATTGCCGAGGCGATTGCGCGCGGCGGCAGGCACAGCGCGGTCTACGACCCGCAGTTGGAGATCGCACGGGCCTGCGTCGCCGCCGCGGAGGGCACCGTCACCCCGGCCATCCGCCTGGCCTTGGGCGCCGCCGATGCGGCGGCGCGCTCACATCAGCACGCCATCGAGGCCATGGCACTGCATGCGGCCGCCCGCTTCGGCGACCATTCCGCGGCAGGCCGACTCGCCGATCTGGCGGTTCGGGTCGACGGCGGTTTGGTGCAGGTCCAGGCCAGCCATGCGGTGGCCTTGGCCGCCCACGACGGACCCGGCCTGGATGCGGCCGCGGCCCAATTCGAGCGCATCGGTGCCTTGCTCTCGGCCGCCGACGCCGCCGCCCAAGCGGCATCGGCCCATGAACGAGCCGGAGACCGCCGCCGCCTGCTGGAATCTGCCGCCACCGCGAACCGCCTGGCCGCGGCCTGCGGCGGTGCGAGCACCCCCGCCCTGCGCCAAGCCGCCCAGCCCTTACCGCTCACCTCCCGCGAACGTGAAATCGCGAATCTCGTTGCGGCAGGACTGTCCAACCGGCAGATCGCCGACCGCCTGACCGTTTCGGTCCGCACCGTGGAGGGCCACCTCTACCGCGCCTGCATCAAGATGGACGTGACGGACCGGGAAACCCTCGGAGCGCTCATGCGCGGTGAGTCCTCCGGCGGAGCCAGCTGAGGGCGAGCAGGTGGACATCCTCAGCGAGACCATCGCGGCCATCCGCACGGGCAACCCGACCTCCGGGCTGTTCGTCCGGCACGCGCCGTGGGGCCGCGCCTATCCGGTGGTTCCCGGCGCGGGTTTCCATGTGGTGCTGCAGGGTTCGTGCCTGGCAGTGCCCTATGGTTGGGAACCGATCGCCCTCGGTGTGGGCGACGTCCTGTTCATGCCGCGTGGTGCCGACCACGATCTGGTCGACCGCCTCGACAGTCCGGTCACCGAGAAGGCGCAGCCGGGTGAGCCGCGCGAGATCATCGGACCCGGCGTCCGCACCGCATTGCTGTGCGGCGCATACGAACTCGGCAGGCAGCGCAGCCACCCGCTGCTCGACGAACTCCCCGAATTCATCCATCTCCCGGCACGTCCCGGTCGGCACCCGTCCCTGCGCGCCGCCGTCGACCTGCTCGCCGCTGAGGTCGCCGAACCGAAACAGGGCAGCGATGCCGCCGTTCCCGCCATTCTGGAGACCCTGCTCCTGTTCATCCTGCGCGCCTGGTTCGACGAACAGGCCACCGGCGAACCGGCAACGGGTTGGGCTGGTGCGTTCGCCGATCCGGCGGTCGTCGCCGCCCTGCGCGCCGTGCACGAAGAACCCGGCCGCAGCTGGACCGTCCCCGACCTCAGCGATATCGCTGGCGTATCGCGCGCCACCCTGGCCCGCCGCTTCGCCGCCACCATCGGCGAACCGCCCCTGGCCTACGTCACCCGCTGGCGCATGCTCATCGCCGCCCGCCTGCTGCGCGATACCGACAGCCCTCTCGGCGCCGTGGCCCGAAAGGTCGGCTACACCTCGGAATTCGCCTTCGCCAAGGCCTTCAAACGCGAATACGGCCTGCCGCCGGGGCAATACCGCCGCGCCGATGATCAGCCACCGCTGATCGCGGTCTGAAGCTCAC
Organism: Nocardia sp. NPDC004604; assembly: GCF_040609795.1. Taxonomy (NCBI): domain Bacteria; kingdom Bacillati; phylum Actinomycetota; class Actinomycetes; order Mycobacteriales; family Nocardiaceae; genus Nocardia; species Nocardia sp. NPDC004604. The sequence goes on along the minus strand of NZ_JBEXLC010000021.1, from coordinate 54,369 downwards.
CCGGCCTCGGGGCCAGCCCTGTGCGCTGGCGGCGCAGTCGAGCTTCCTCACGAACCTGCGGCGCTCCGGCCGAATCGGTCGGATGTGATGCGGCACGGAGCGACCTGCGCAGCGCGCCGACAGGTTCGGCCAGCAGCACGGATTTCCGCGGCTTCGAGAGCCGGCTCGAGGTAAATCAGCTGAATGGGGTGTGCGGGCGGGGCTGGAGTTCGCCGTCCACGAAGATATCGACCTTTTCGTTGTAGAAGCAGGCCAGGCCCGTGATCTTCTGGCTTTCCGGGAGTGGGGTGCGGTAACCCCAGACAATGTCCGGGTAGTCCTTGTCCGCGATGCGGACGGTCCAGTACTCGGCGGTGCCTTTGTACGGGCAGCTGGTGTGGGTTGTGGAGGGGCTCAGCAGGTCCATGCGGACATCGGTCAGCGGGAGGTAGTACCGCGCGGGAAGTCCGGTTTCGAAGAGGATGCGCGGTGAGTGGGAGTCGGCGACGGTGACACCGTCGATCTCGACGCGGATGTGGCGCGAGCTGGCGAGGATATCGACGCGCGTATACGGATCGCGTGGGTGGACGTAGACCGGCTCGTCTTCCTCGAACCACTCGTCCATCGAATTCCAGTCCAGCCGCACCAGTTCGTCGAGTTCGGGAATCGGCGAATCATGGTGGCGCAGTGCGGCGCCCGGCGCGGTCACACCGTCGAGCAGCACATCGTATTCGGTCGCATCCCCGCGACTGGGGGAATGTTTGGTCCTGCCATTGGGCTCGAGCTTCGCGTGCAGATCCGCGACCGGTAGGTAGTAGGTCGGATAGTGCGGTCCTTCCCATACCAGCACCGGTCGTATGGTGTCGGCGACCAGCTGTCCACGCAGGTACACCCGCACCCGTTTCTGGCCGGTCTCGACCTTCACCCGGCCCCGCGTCTCATCAGTCATACCTTCCGACCGTACTCCGCGCCGGTTACCGGGCAGGTCGTTCGCCGACTGATCGCCTGCGCCTCATCGACGCCGTGCGGCACTGGGGCGTGGTCATCGGCACGGGCCAGCGCGGAATGCCCGGTGAGCAGCATGAGCACCGCCGCCGGGTGCTCGCCGCGCCCACCCAGAACGGCAGGCCAGGTTCGCCGAGCTTGCCTTCCAGGTAGGGGCTGCGGCGCCCCCCAGCGAGGTGGACGAAACTGTACGCGGCGGATGCGGTCGCGCGTTCCACCGGCGCCGAGATCATGACGGTCTCGGTGATCGGGGTGTTGTTGATGCCGAGGAACAGACCCCCAGGACGGTCCCGACGATCAGCACCGGCTTGTCTTCGGATAGCAGGCCAGGTCGGCGGCGAACGATGCCAGCGCGGCCTATGCGTCGCTCATCCCAGATACGGCGTCGAGCGTTGTTCGGCGTGGTGCTGCAACCGGAGCCGAACCGTCTGGTGTACCGGCAGTTTGTCGAGTTCTTCGAGCCGAAGGAATTTCACTTCCGTTGACTCGGAACTAACCTCGATCCGGCCACCGATCACCCTGCCGTAGAACGTGATGTTGAACTCTTGGCGGATCTCGCCGTCCGCGTATGCGATCACGTGTTGAGGGTCGGTATAGATGCCGAGTATCCCGGTGATCTCGATATCCAGTCCGGATTCCTCTTTGGTCTCACGGATCACGCACTGTTCGAGCGTTTCTCCGATCTCCATGATTCCTCCGGGGAACGACCAGTTCCCGGAGTCGCTTCGGCGTTGCATGAGGACGGCCCCCCGGTCGTCGACGACCAGTGCCGAACCTCCGGGAACCAAGCTGTTCGGCCTGGGTGCGTTCGGATCTCGGTAGTAGTCACGCCGTGAGCCCATCGGGATTCACCTCCTGCAGGTACGGGGTTACGGTTCCCCAGATCTGTTCGAATTGGTCTTCGAACGATGCGAACAGCCCATACGGGGAGAGCTTTCGGAGGTAGAGCGCGGGGTGCTGATAACCCCTCGCTCGAACCAGGTACGGCGTCACCAACATCAGGTCATCGAACCTGAACACCGAGTTGTATAAGTGCGTTGTGTGTAGCCCGATTCGGCATCCGGGAGTCTCGGCAAGGGGGCCGATCATGCTCAGCGCGTTTCGTATCCGTCCGGGCAATGTCCCTTGCATCTGTTCGAGCGCGTCACGCTCGGCTACGTGTGCGGACTCCGGGTCTGCGAAGGCCAAGCGGACGCTCGCGCCGGTGCGGCATTTGTCCGCGATCAGATCGGCGGCATCGGGCAACAGCTCGAGGACGAACGGGTAGGCGTAACCGATGATGTCTATTCGCTGAGTAGCGCTGAGCAGCACTGATGTCCAAACCTCGTTGGGCACGTCGGCTCGGTGTGCGTAGGCACCGATGACTTCGGCTGTCGCGGGGGCTCCCGCGCTGATGTCCGGACGAGTGGCAGGCCAGAGACTCGACTCCGATTCGTCGAGCGCACTTGCCACAGCGGCCCGAGTTCGTTTGTGCGGCACCCGACCAGCTAGCCATCGGTTCACGGTTTTCACGTCTACGTTGACGGTCTTTGCGAGCGCGGCGGAGTCGATTTGTGCTCGCAACATCGCCGATTGGAGGCGGTGACTCATACCGAAACGATACCGGGACGTTTAGATGATTTGAAGTGTCCGATGAAACGTCCTCCGCGAAGTTCAGGTGTCTGCGGATTGTCCATAACGTTTGATTCGGCCCCCGTGACATGTGGCGACAACCGGTCACGGGGTGCCTACCAACATCGGACTACAGGAGTCGAGATGGGCAGGCGCACAAGACTGTTCGTGTTCCCAGGCGGGGTATTGGAGGTCGCAGACAACGGCGACGCAGACGGTTCGCTATACCTGGAGTTGACTCCAGTTGATCGTGCTCTACCGCAACGGGTTCCGGGTGCTGCCATCGTGAATCACGCTGCCAGCCCTGCCGACGCCGAGACGTGCGCCAAGGTACTTCGATTGCTCCGGGACCTGCCGTGATCGCGCTCGGCTGGGTTGTCGCGATCGGGCTGCCGCTGTCGGTGATCGTCGGAGTGATCGTGTGGCCCGAGCGGATACCGAAGGATCGTACGGTCTGGGGAATACGCGAGCGGATCGAACACGAGGGCACGGGTCGGATGAAGTCCGATGCGTCACGGGAGTACTGATCGGGCTGGTCAGGGTATTGGAATGGGGAAGACCGCGCGGTACAACATTTCTCGGCTCGGCTCGGCTCGGCGCTGCTGTTGCCCCCTCGGCGCAGCGTTGCCTTGCCTCGCGGCCCCGGCCACGGCGGCACACGTCGCTCACCTCAGGCCGAATAGTGCTGCGGCGCAGCCTTCTTCAGGGCGTCCAGCAGTTCTGTCAGATCTGTCTCCATGCGGGCGAGGCGGGCGGTATCGAATTCGGGCAGTCTGGTCGCGAGTGCGGTGCCGAAGGCGCGTCGCGCGCGTTGCAGGCGGTCACGTCCGGCCGGGGTGAGTTCGACAACGACGGCCCGCGAATCCTGCGGGTCCTTGCGTCGGGTAGCGAATCCGTCCGCGACGAGTCGCCCGATCAGCGCCGTTGCCGCCGGTTGCGAACATCGATCGATGCGGGCGAATTCGCTGACCCGCACGGCGCCGTGTTCATCGAGCACCGCCAGTGCCCGCATAACGGCCCGTGGTAGGTCCTCGCCGCTGATCACCCCGGCCAGCCGGGTCAGCCGACCGGCGGTGACAAGTAGATTGACGACGCTGTCCTCTGCGGATGTCACCGGTGTCTGCTGCACACCGTTATTATTGCATAACCTAACTATCTATCTCGATGAAGTGCGCTACGACCCGCTCTATCTGCGGAAAAGGCAGCGCCCCGGAGAGTGGGAGAGCTCCGTCGGGGCGCTGCCGGTGTGGTGACTACGCGGGCTGGACGACCGGCCGGTGCGGCGTGCCGAACAGCTGGGCGTCACCGTGTGCGCGCTTGAAGAACAGGTGCGCGTCGTGCTCCCAGGTAATGGCGATGCCGCCGTGCAACTGCACCATCTCGGCGACGATCGTGCTGAACGCCTCCGAACAGTGCAGGCGAGCCGCCCAGACATCCTCGGCCGCCGATGACGATCGCTCCGCAACGGCGGTGGTCGCCGCATAGGAGGTGGACTTGGCCGATTCCACCAACACGTACATATCCGCCATGCGGTGCTTGAGGGCCTGGAAGCTGCCGATCGCGCGACCGAACTGCACCCGTGACTTGGTGTACTCCACCGTCACCTCCAGGCAGCGCTCGGCCGCGCCCACCTGCTCGGCCGCGACGGCGGCCCAGGCGATTTCGTGCAGTCGCGCGGTGACGGCGGCGGGATCGCCGGTCCGGAGCCGTCGCCCTGCGACGCCGGTGAAGGTGATTTCGGCGAGCTTGCGGGTCGGATCCATGGTCGGCACCGAATGCCGGGACACGCCATCGGCCGCGGCATCGACCTCGAAAAGTCCCGTCGGCGTCACCACTACGAGAGTGTCGGCGTGCAGCCCATCGAGTACATAATGTGCTGTGCCGGACAGTATTTCGCCATCGGCATGCACGCCGGGCGCATCCCAGCCGTCCGGGCCCGCCCAGCAGAGGGCGATCGTTCTCGCGCCCTCGGCGACCTCCGGCAGCAGCCGCTCACAGGCATCGGCGTCACCGGACAACAGCACCGCCTGCGCACCGAGCACGGCCGAACCGAGCATCGGAACCCCGGCGAGTGTGCGGCCCAATTCGGTGACCACCAGCAGGGATTCGACCAGACTCGCGCCGAATCCGCCGTACTCCTCCGGAATCGCTAGCGCGGCGACGCCGACCTGCTCGCACAGTAGCCGCCACAGCTTCTCGTCGTAGCCGAGCTCGGTATCCATACCCGCGCGCACCGCCGCGGAGCCCGCGTGCTTGGTCAGCAGTGCCCGCACCGATGCGATGAATTCCTGATGTTCAGTGCTGGTCATGCGAAACCTCGTATGGGCGATCGCACGATAGGTCGCGAGCGCGCGAGTCGTTCGAGCGATGGCGGGTCGGATATGGGACACGGCTGCGACGCGGTGTGCGGCCGAATCCGGCGGCGGGTTGATGGATCTCGACGCTGATCACGCGGACCCCCGCAGGTCGCGATCCCGCAGCGCCGCGGCGATCCGTGCGCGATGCAGATCCGGTGTGCCCCACGCCGATCGAAGCGCGGTCACCCTGGTCAGCCACAGCGACAGGTCGTACTCGGCGGTGTAGCCGATGGCGCCGTGTACCTGTAGCGCCGCACGCGCGGCGCGATAGGCCGCATCACCGCAGGCGATCACCGCTGCCGAAACATCGCGGCCGCGGGTGGTATCACCCATGGTCAGTGCCGCCCGGTAGAGCAGCGGCTCGGCCAGATCCAGCCCGATCAGCACATCGGCCAACTTCTGCTTCACGGCCTGGAACTCACCGATCGGCTGGCCGAACTGCTTGCGCTGCTTGGCATATTCGGTCGCGGCGGCCAACAGCGCCCGACCCGCGCCGAGCAGCTGTGCCGCATTGGCCAGCGCCCCGGCATCGAAGGCGGCGGCAATGGCGTCGCGGACATGATCGCCCTCGGCAACCACCGCATCGGCCTCGACTGTGAACAGTCGTCGCGCCGGATCGACCGACCGCACCAACTCCGTCCGGTGCGCGGTGCGCAGCTGATCACCGTCCGCGATCAGCACCACCTCGGCGATATCCGCGTCCAATGCGACCGTGCCGTGCGCGGGTGACGCGAACGCCAGCGTGCCCAGCGTCGCACCGTCGGCGAAGCCGGGCAGCCAGCGCGCGGCCAGTGTGGTATCCGGAAGGGCCTGCAGCAGTGCGGGTATCGCGGCGGCCGTCGCCACCAGGGGGCCGGGCGCGGCGGACCGGCCGATCTCCTGGAACGCGACGACCAGATCGATCGGCTCCGCGCCCATGCCGCCGTGCCGTTCCTCGATGGCAAGGCCGAGCGCTCCCGCACCGGCCAGCTGCTGGATGAGCCCGCGGCCGGGCTGAGGATCTCCACTGGCCCAGGACCGTACGGCCGCGGGGGTGCGTCCGGCATCGAGCAGCTTGCGCAGGCTGGTGCCGAAGTCGAGTTGTTCCGGGCTGAGCGCGAATCTCATCGGCTGCTCCCTCTCGGTAGTCCGAGCAGTCGCTCGGCGATGATATTGCGCTGAATCTCGTTGGTACCGGCATAGATCGGACCGGAGAGCGAGAACAGATAGCCATCGGTCCACGGTCCGGACCGTTCGGCCGCGCCGCCAAGTACGTCCAGTGCGGTTTCGTGCATGGCGATATCGAGTTCGGACCAGAACACCTTGGTGATCGACGATTCCGCGCCCAGTTTGCCGCCCTCATTGAGCCGGGTGACCGTGCCGAAGGTGTGCAGCCGGTAGGCCTCACTGCCGATCCACGCATCGACCACCGCATCGCGCTGTGCGGTATTGGTGTGATCGCCGGTGTCGAGCCACAGGTCGATCAGCCGCTGCGCGGTCGCGCTGAAGCGGCCCGGACTGCGCAGCGACAGGCCGCGCTCATTGCTCGAGGTGCTCATCGCGACCCGCCACCCCTCACCGGGCTCGCCGATCACATCGCGATCCGGGACGAAGACGTCGTCGAGGAAGATCTCCGCGAATCCGGGCTCACCGTCCAACTGCGGGATCGGCCGCACCGAAACACCATCCGCCGAGAGCGGGAACATCACATAGGTGAGTCCGCGATGCCGCCCCCGGCGGTTGCGGTCAGGCCCGGAGGCGGCAGCCTGCGTAACCACGGAGGGCCCCGCATCCGCCGTATCGGGCAGAGCCTCGGGATCACTGCGGAACAGCCCGAAGGCCCAGTCCGCGAACGACGCCCGCGAACTCCAGGTCTTCTGCCCGCTCAGCAGCCAGCCGCCGGTGGTGCGGCGCGCGGTCGAGCGGATACCGGCCAGATCGCTGCCCGCCTCCGGCTCGGACCAGGCCTGCGCCCAGATATCGTCGCCGCGCGCCATCCGCGGCATGATCCGGTCCAACTGTTCCGGGGTGCCGTGCTCGAAAAGCGTCGGCGCCAATAGGAAGATGCCGTTCTGGCTGACCCGCCCCGGTGCACCGGCGGCGTAATACTCCTGCTCGAAGAGCACCCACTCCAGCAGCGAGGCATCGCGTCCGCCGTACTCCCGCTGCCAGGAGACGACCGACAGGCGCGCGTCGGCGAGGGTGCGTTCCCATTCGCGATGTGCCTCGAAGCCGGCCTTGGTATCCATGGAGGGCAGCGGTTTCGCGGGTTTGTTGGCGGCGAGGAATTCGCGAACTTCCTGTTGGAATTCGCGGGTCGCCTCATCGAGATCCAGATCCACTACGTTGTCCCGTTCTGCTCGGACGTCGACTCGGTGGTCACCGAGGCCGACGCGGATGCCGAAGCGGTCGCCGTGCTCTTCATCGACTTGGCGGTCATGCCGCCGAGCGAATCCGCGCCGACCTCGGCATTGTGTGCGTGCGCGAAATGGTGCAGGCCGAATGCCGAATCCATGCCCGCGCGCATACCCATCAGATCCTCGGCCTGGTTGACCGCCTTCTTGGTCAGCGCCAGCCCGAATTGCGGCATGGTGGCGATCTTTTCGGCCAGCGCCAGGGTTTCGGTTTCGAGTTCGGCGCGCGGCACGACGCGATTGACCATGCCCCATTCCTTGGCCTGGGCCGCATCGAAGCGGTCCCCGGTGAACAGGAATTCCTTGGCCGCGCGCGGCCCCATCACCCACGGGTGCGCGAAATACTCCACACCCGGAATACCCATGCGGACAACGGGATCGGAGAAGAACGCGTCATCGGAGGCGATAATGAGGTCGCAGACCCAGGCCAGCATGAGCCCGCCCGCGATACACGCGCCCTGCACCATCGCGATGGTCGGCTTGGGGATTTCCCGCCAGCGGCGGCACATCCCCAGGTACACCTCGGTCTCGCGGGCGAAGCGCTGATCGCCGCCGACCCGGTCCACATGGTCCCACCACAGCGCGGCCTTGTTCTGATAGCGCACATGGTGATCGCGTCCTGGCGTGCCGATGTCATGGCCAGCGCTGAAATGCTTTCCGTTGCCCGCCAGGACGATCACCTTGACCTCGGCGTCTTCGACGGCACGCTCGAACGCGGCATCGAGGGCATAGGTCATCACCGAATTCTGCGCGTTGCGGTAGTCCGGCCGGTTCAGCGTGACGATCGCGATCGGGCCGCGCCGCTCATAGGTGACGACGTCTCCCTCATCGGGAACACCGTTCTCGTCGGACATTACGACTTCTCCTCACGTAGTTGACGCTTGAGCACTTTCCCGGCCGCGCTATAGGGCAGTTGGTCCCGGAATTCGATGAATCGGGGCACCTTGAAATTGGCCAGCACGGTGCTCGCGTGCGCCCGCACTTGCTCCTCGGTGAGCGCGGCGCCGGGTTTGCGCACTACAAATGCCTTGCCCACCTCACCCATTCGGGTATCCAGAACCCCGATGACTGCGGATTCGGCCACGCCGTCGAGCCGGGCCAGCGCCTGCTCGATCTCCGCCGGATACACATTGAAACCGCCGGAGATGTACATATCCTTGAGCCGGTCGGTGATCTTCAGGTACCCGCGCTCGTCGAGCGTGCCGATATCGCCGGTGTGCAGCCAGCCTTCGGCATCAATGGTTTCGGCGGTGCTTTCCGGATCGTTGAGATAGCCGAGCATCACATTCGGCCCGCGCAGCAGTACTTCGCCTTCCGGGCTGAGCCGCAATTCGAAATCGGCGATCGGGCGGCCACAGGTGCCCGCGATGGTGGCGGCATCGTCATCGGCGCGGCACATGGTGCCGAATCCGGCGGCCTCGGAAAGGCCGTAGCCGGTGATGACCACAGTGAAATCGAGTACCGAGCGCATGCGTTCGACCAGTACCACCGGCACCGTCGCGGCACCGGTCACGGCGACGCGCAAGGTGCTCAGGTCGTAGCTGTCCCGGTCCGGGAAGTCGAGAATGGTCTGGTAGATGGTCGGCGGTCCGGGCAGCACCGTGATCTTCTCGTCGCCGACCAGGCGCATGGTCGCTGGCACATCGAAGGTCGCCTGCGGAATGATCGTCGCACCGGTCACCAGGCAGGCGAGTATGCCCGCCTTGTAACCGAAGTTGTGGAAGAACGGGCTGACAACCAGATAGCGATCGGAGCCGGTCAAGGTGGTGCATTCGGCCCACGCCCGCACCACCGACAGCGCCTGCCGATGCGCGACCAGGGTGCCTTTGCTGCGTCCGGTGGTGCCGGAGGTGAACAGGATGTCGGAAATATCCTCCGGGTCGACGCCCTCGGCGCGCTGCACGGCATCGGCCACGGAGGCCGATTCGGCAATACCGGCGAGCTGCGACCAGTTGACGGCCACGGCGTCGGTGGTCTCGGTTCCCGGCTCCACGGGGATCACCACCACCGTGTCGATGCACAATTCTGGTGCGGCGGAGCGTAATTCGGCCAGTCGATCCCGGCCGAGGAAGGTTCCGGCGATGAACAGCGCCTTGGCCTCGACGCGCGCGAGCACATCGGCGGCCTCATCGGCGACATAACGGGTATTGAGCGGCACCAAGGCCGCGCCCGCGTAGTGCGCGCCCAGCGCGGCGACCACCCAGTGATAGGTGTTCGGCGCCCACATGGCGACTCGGTCGCCCGACTGCACGCCGCGGGCGATCAGCGCCCGCGCCACCTCCTGCACCGCCGCGAGCAACTGCGTCCAGTCGAGCCGAACCTCGCCGTCGCCGAGGGCGGGTGCGGCGCCGAAGGTGCGCGCGGCATCGTGCAGTGCCATGGGTGTCGTTTGTGCAGGGGTTGTCACGGTTGTCCTCACCGTCGGCGGGGTCTTTTGCTGCCTTTGCTCGATCAAAGTGGTCAGCCTCTAACAAAGCAAGTGCTTGGTAGGTTATCCTACCGGCGTGGGTGCGATCCAGACATCAGATTTCGACAAGGGGGGCGGGCCCGAAGGGCAGGGGGGTGGGGACAATACTGCCGCACAGGACGCGCGGTTTTCCGCAGAAGTGCGCGAGTGGTTGGCCGAGAACCTCAATGGCGAGTTCCGCGCACTGCGCGGACTCGGCGGACCCGGCCGCGAGCACGAGGCCTTCGAGGAGCGCCTCGCCTGGGACCGGCACCTGGCCGCGTCCGGATGGACCTGTCTCGGCTGGCCCAAGGAATGGGGCGGCCGCGAGGCCTCGGTGCGCCAGCAGGTGATCTTCCATGAGGAGTACGCCAAAGCGAATGCGCCGGCCCGGGTTTCCCATGTCGGTGAGGAACTGCTCGGTCCGACCGTGCTCGCCTTCGGGACCCAGGCGCAGAAGCAGCGCTTCCTGCCCGGGGTCCGGAATGTGACCGAGCTGTGGTGTCAGGGCTACTCCGAACCCGGCGCGGGGTCCGACCTGGCGGCCATCACCACCAGCGCCCATCTCGACGGCGACGAATGGTCGATCAACGGCCAGAAGATCTGGACCTCGCTGGCCCATGTGGCCGACTGGTGCTTCGTGGTCGCGCGCACCGAAAAGGGGTCGACCCGACACAAGGGCCTGTCCTACCTGCTGGTTCCCATGCATCAGCCGGGCATCGAGGTCCGCCCGATCATCCAGTTGACCGGCACCTCGGAATTCAACGAGGTCTTCTTCGACGATGCGCGCACCGCCGCGGACCTGGTCGTCGGCGATCCGGGCGACGGCTGGCGCATTGCCATGGGCACGTTGACCTTCGAGCGCGGCATCTCCACCCTCGGCCAGCAGATCCGCTTCGCCCGCGAACTCGCCGATATCGAGGCGCTGGCCCGCCGCACCGGCGCGGCCGACGACCCGCTCATCGCCGACCGGATCGATAAGGCGTGGGTCGGCCTGCGCGTGCTGCGTGCGCATGCGCTGCGCACCATGGCCGATACGACCGCCGATGATGGCGGACAGGCCTCGGTCTCCAAACTGCTGTGGGCCAACTGGCATCGCGGCTTGGGCGAACTCGCCATGGCCGTGCTCGGTCCCGCCGGACTGGTCGCCGATGCGAACGATCTCAATGAATGGCAGCGGCTGTATCTGTTCACCCGCGCCGATACGATCTACGGAGGTTCGAACGAAGTGCAGCGCAATATCATCGCCGAGCGTGTGCTCGGGTTGCCGCGGGAGGCTCGCCCATGAGTGCAGCATCGCATGGCGATTCCGTGGGGGCTGGCGGTCGGACGACGGGTGGGCGGGGTCCGCTTTCTGTTGCACCCCAGCCGATTCCGGGCCACGGGCTGCTGACCGGACGCACCGCCGTGATCACCGCCGCCGCGGGCACCGGCATCGGCTCGGCCACCGCGCGCAGGCTGCTCGCCGAGGGCGCCGATGTCGTCGTGTCCGACTGGCACGAGCGGCGACTGGCCGAAACCGAGGTCGAACTGAAGGCCGAATTTCCGGATCGCCGGGTCGCATCGATCGCCTGTGATGTGCAGAGCACCGAACAGGTCGATGAGCTGATCCGCGGTGCGGCAACGGCATTGGGCCGCATCGACATCATGGTCAACAATGCCGGACTCGGCGGCGAGACCCCGGTCGTGGATATGACCGACGAGCAGTGGGATCGCGTCCTCGACATCACCCTCAACGGCACCTTCCGCTGCACCCGCGCGGCCCTCGGCTACTTCCGCGACGCGGGCCACGGCGGTGTCATCGTGAACAACGCCAGCGTGCTCGGCTGGCGCGCGCAATACGGCCAGGCCCACTACGCCGCGGCCAAGGCGGGCGTGATGGCCCTGACCCGCTGCAGCGCCGTCGAGGCCGCCGAATTCGGTGTCCGGATCAATGCGGTCGCCCCGAGCATTGCCAGGCACGCCTTCCTGGACAAGGTCAGTTCGACCGAACTGCTCGACCGCCTCTCCGAGGGCGAAGCCTTCGGCCGCGCCGCGGAACCATGGGAAGTCGCCGCCACCATCGCCATGCTGGCGAGTGATTACACCACCTATCTGACAGGCGAAGTGGTCTCGATCAGCAGCCAGCGCGCCTGATCGACCCAACACTACGGAGCGAGTTCGACGCGCGAGGAGTTCGCGGCCGTCGCGCGTTCGTGCGAAGGCGCGGCCATGAATTCGGCCGAGTCGCCAAAGCGTATGCGCCACGGTGCCCTCGCCGGGCGTTCGTCAGGTGCGGAACGATCCGCACCTTGCCGACCCCAACGGAGCGAGTCTTACGAGCGACCGTTCGCGGCCCGTCTCGCGTCCGAGCCGAAGGCTCGGCCATCGAACTCAGCCGAGTCGTCGAAGCGCATGCGACGAAGTCGCGAGTCTCGACGGCTCGGACGCGAGGCCCACCCGTCGCCCGACCGCCACCCCTCATCGAATCGCTGCGCGATGCTGACATTTGGGGGCCGCGAACCTGCCGCGCGTACGCGCGGCAAATTTGACAGAGCGCAGTAGTGCGATCGCCTTTCGGCCACTGCGACCTTGGACCTCTAGTGGGCGTCTGATCAGGTAAAAAAGGTCGGGACGTGGCGCATCCAGGTGTGCCATGCTGGATATGGTCGGATCCCGCACTCCCTAAGGGGCGATGGCTATGGGCCCGGATCGCCCACATGCCCGCGAACAACTGGAACTCGAGTTGGTACGCGAAGTCGTGCTGGCCAGGCGACGGCTGGACAGCTTGGTGCTAGCGGCGCTCACCCTTGGCGCCGAACTCATAGACCACACCTCCGAACGCGCGACCGCGACCAGGGCGGCCCAAATTCTCGAACAGTACGCCATTGACGAAACCGCGGTCGCCCGCGATCCGCGTGGCGCGTTGCGTGCCGATATGGCGCGAGATCACGAGCGTGCCAGCCGAATCGGACTCACCGCCGAATCGGGTGCCGGTTCGGAACAGGACCGGCGACGGCGACAGCAGACGGAATTGTTGTGTGAAGTGCGAGCAGATCTGCTCGACGTTGTTCGCAAATGCCGCAAATTCCGCTTCGATCGCGTCGCATTGGCCGATGAGATCGCGCAGGGTCTCTGCGCCGCCACCGACAAACTGGTCGTCGGCGCGGATATGGACACCTACCGCGCCTGGCAGCGCGGCATGGTCCTCAAACTCATCGAGGAACCGGTCCAGTTCGGTCCACCGCGGGTAATGGCCACCGTCGACGCAGGACCCGATCGCGGCCCGCTGACCGTCGAATGGGACAGCTGCGAGCGCCGACTCGCATTGGTCGCCCGGATGGCGCGTGCGGGGATCTCACCGGTGGTGATCTGCGATCGACTGCTGGCGGATCTGTCCGTGTCCTCACCGCTGCGCTATTCCATGCGCTGATACCTCCCGGGTTCCCCAAGCAAATGCTTGGTTGTATTATGGCCCGTGTGACCGCATCAGACGCCTCGAAATCAGCACGGCGCAATGAACTGCTCGCGCTCGCGGCCCAACTGTTCGCCGAGCGTGGACTGCGTGCGACGACCGTGCGCGATATCGCCGATGCGGCCGGGATTCTATCGGGGAGCCTCTATCACCACTTCGATTCCAAGGAGTCGATGGTCGACGAGATTCTGCGCGGCTTCCTCGACGATCTGTTCGGGCGGTACCGGGAGATCGTCGCTTCCGGGCTGAGCTCGCGAGATACCTTGGAAGCCTTGGTGATCGCGTCCTATGAATCCTTCGACCGCTCGCACGCGGCCGTGGCGATCTATCAGGCCGAGGCCAAGCGCCTACGCGATTCGGAGCGGTTCACCTATATCGCGGACTACAACCGCGAATTCCGCGAGCTGTGGCATCGGGTACTGATCAATGGCGTCGAGGACGGCACCTTCCGGCCGGAACTCGACGTCGAACTGGCCTACCGATTCCTGCGCGACACGGTGTGGGTTGCGGTCCGGTGGTACGAGCCCGGCGGCGCGATCACCGTCGAGAATCTCGCCAAGCAGTATCTGACCATCGTGCTCGACGGCCTCACCGTGCCGTAAGTCCACTTCGGCGGTCGGTGGTAATCCGAGCACCGCCTCCGGGCCCGTCGCTTCCGGCCGGGCAGCACACCAAGTAGGAGTTCTAGATGTCAGCACCATCCGCTCGCCGCCCATACGCCCCGCTGCGGGATGCCTATGTGATCGATGCCGTGCGCACTCCGGTCGGCAAGCGCAATGGCGCGCTGGCCGCGGTGCATCCGGCCGATCTCGGCGCGGCTGCGCTGCGAGGTCTGCTGGACCGCAATCCGATCGATCCGGCGGTAGTCGACGATGTGATCGTCGGCTGTGTCGACAATATCGGCCCGCAGGCGGGCAATATCGGCCGCACCATGTGGCTGACCGCCGGATATCCGGAGGAGGTTCCCGGAGTCACCGTCGACCGGCAGTGCGGATCCTCCCAGCAGGCCATCAATTTCGCCGCGCAGGCCATTATGAGCGGCACGGCCGAGGTGGTCGTCGCGGGCGGTGTGCAGAATATGAGCGCCATTCCGATCTCGGCGGCCATGCTGGCGGGCAAGGAGTACGGGTTCGATTCGCCGTTCGTCGGTGCGCAGGGCTGGGACCATCGCTATGGCACGGGCGAGGTTTCGCAGTTCAACGGCGCGCAGATGATCGCCGATAAGTGGAATATCAGCCGAGAAGAGATGGAGCGCTGGGCATTGCGCAGCCATGAGCGCGCCCGCGATGCCATCAAGAACGGCCGCTTCGATCGGGAGATCGTGCCGGTCGGCGAATTCTGGATCGACCAGTGCCCGCGCGAGACCACACTCGAGAAGATGGCGTCGCTGCCGGTGCTCGCCGAGGGCGGCACGCTTACCGCCGCGGTCGCCAGCCAGATCTCCGACGGCGCGAGCGCGACCCTGCTCGCCTCCGAATGGGCCGTCGAGGCATACGGATTGCGCCCGCGCGCCCGCATCCACCATGTCAGCGCCCGCGGCGCCGACCCGATCATGATGCTCACCGGCCCCATCCCCGCCACCAAGTGGGCGTTGGAGAAGACCGGCCTGACCATCGACGATATCGATGTCATCGAGATCAACGAGGCCTTCGCCCCGGTCGTACTCGCTTGGCTGCGGGAGACCGGCGCCGATCCGGACAAGGTGAACGTCAACGGCGGCGCGATCGCCCTCGGCCACCCCCTCGGCGCCACCGGCGCAAAGCTTTTCGCCACTCTCCTCAACGAACTGGAACGCGTCAACGGCCGCTACGGCCTGCTCACCATCTGCGAAGGCGGCGGCACCGCCAACGCAACCATCATCGAGCGCCTCAACTAGCCCTCCCGGTCACCCCATCGAGCCGAGTCAAATGGTCGCTCGACCCCACACCACAGCAACCTTTTGACTCGTCTCGACTAATAGTGCTCGTGAACGCAACCACAGCCGGTCGACTGGGCTGGAAGCCGTGGGCCTGCGTGCACGAACTGCGGGAGGTAAGCCGGGTACTGCACACAAAGTGCCCAGCATGGCCGGTTGAACCACTGGACGACAGAACATCCTGGGACAGCCGAAACCCGAGATGTCTGTGCAGGACAACAGGACCCACCGCAGCCCAACGAATCCGAACCGGCGTGAAAGGCCGCCCCGGTCAGGAGGACTCGGGGCGGCCTTTGGTGGATCTAGGTGGCGCTTCGGTTAGGGCGTGATCGGGGGTGTGCCGGGATCTGTGGTGAGGGTGGCGATGGTGTCGATTCGGGTGACGGCTTCGGCGACTATGCGGTCGATGAGTTCCTTGCAGGTTGGGAGGTCGTCGATGATGCCGGTTACCTGGCCTGCAGCCAGAACACCGGCCTGGGTGTTGCCTTCGACTAGACCAGCGCGCAGGAGCATGGGGGTGTTGGCGGCCATGATCACCTGGGACCAGGTGAGGTCCTTCGCCTTTCGCATGGCCAGGCCGTCGCGGACCATGGTCGACCACTTCATGCCGGTCATGCCCTTGAACTTCGCCGCGTTCGATACCGCGGCGGTGAGGCCGCGCCAGCGGCCGGAATGTTCCAGACGGTCGACGAGTTCGGTGTTCAGCACGCGATGTGGCATACCGTCGACCTTGAGCGAGACGACGGTGTCCTGTAGTTGCCGCCTCAGGTATTCCTGTTTGACGGCATCGGGGACGGTGCTCTCCTTGGTGAGCAGGAAGCGCGTACCCATCGCGACACCCGCTGCGCCGTAGGCCAGCGCAGCCGCCAAACCACGGCCATCGAAGAATCCGCCCGCCGCTACGACCGGAATATCGACCGCGTCCAGCACCGAGGGCAGCAGCAGCGTGGTGGCCACCGGACCGGTGTGCCCACCGCCCTCGCCGCCCTGCACGATCACCGCGTCGGCACCCCAGGAGGCCACCTTCACCGCGTGTTTGGCGGCGCCGATCGACGGAATCACTACCACGCCAGCATCTTTCAGCTTGGCAATGAGCTCCTGCTTGGGTGCGAGCGCGAACGACGCGACGGCGACCCGCTCGCGGATCAGCAGATCGATCCGTTCGGGTGCGTCCGTGGCGTCCGCGCGGATGTTCACGCCGAATGGCTTGTTGGTATGCGCCTTGGTCTTCGCGATCGCGGCTTCCAATTCGGCGAAGGTCATGGTCGCCGAGGCCAGAATCCCGAGCCCACCCGCCTCGGCGGTGGCCGAGACCAGACTCGGCCCGGCCACCCAGCCCATACCGGTCTGCACGATCGGATGTTCGATGCCGACCAGTTCGGTCAGCGGTGTCCGCAGCACGCTCACGACGGGACCTCCGATTCCCGAACCTTCTTGGGATCGAGCACATCCCGGATCAACCGCAGCTCTTCCGCGGTCGGCAGCCGGGTCTCACCCGCATCGCCGAGACCCGCGATCTCGAACGAGGTGTTCTCGGCGACCTCGGCGGCGGTGACGCCCGGATGTAGACTGCGTGCCCGCATGGTGTGCTCGGGCCCTTCGAAATCGAATACGCCCAGATTGGTGACCACCCGGTGCAGGTGGTGGAACCGATACGCCGGATTGGCCGGATCGACCTTGTCGTAGCCGACGCCGGAGACGATATCGACCCGATCCACGAAGACCCGGCGGGTATGCCGCGAAACCCAGTAGCTGGTCGGATGATTGATGGTGTTGCCCGGTGCGCCGCGCACACCGAACATCTGCCTGGTCGGCTGCTGCAATGGGCCGAATGCCGACAGGTTCTGATTGCCGAACCGATCGATCTGGTTGGCCCCCATCACCACATGGCGGCGACCGGAGGCCACCACATCGAAGACCTTGCGGAACGGAATCCACCCCTCGGTCGGCGCCTTGCCGCCCAGCGGGGGAGTGTCGGCGAAGAACAGCGCTTCGCCATCGGAGAGCAGCAGATCGGGTTCGGTGGTCAACTTGGCAAGGCGCGCACCGATGATCGACATCGGCGACATCGGCGAGGCCATGATTTCCCCCGCGCCGCTGAAGATCTCGGCACAGGCCACCGCGCAGATCTCGGCCCGGGTAACTGTTTCAGTTGTCGGCCCACCCGTCGCCCGACCGCCACCCCTCACGGAATCGCTACGCGATGCTGTCATTTTTGTACCTCCTGTGCGAACTCGCGAACGGCGGCCTGATACTCGTCCTCGGAGACCGCGAGATATTTGTCGACGAACCGCTGCCAGGACTCCGGCGTCTTGGCCGCTTCCGCATAGTGCTTCTGGAACTTCTCGTCCCGGCCGTAGCTGTCCGCGGCCAGCGTGAAGTGCGCGCCGCCGGGCGCCTCGACCACGCCGTCGACCAGCATCCGGTTGAGCAATAACGACTGCAGTGGAACGGCTTTCACCAGTTCCTCGGTCTCCACCACCCGCTCTACCGATACATAGCGACGCTCGGCGGCCAGGCAGTACAGATCGTCGAAGTACGGATCGACACCGGTATAGGCGGCATTGCCGTGCTTATCGCCGATATTCAGATGGACAAGTGCCGCATCGAGATTCAGCGCGGGCATTGCGATGAGTGTTTCGCCGTCCGAGTAGGGCGAAGCGACGGTCTTCAGCTCGCCATCCCAGAAATTGACGACATCGGATCCGAGCCCGGCCCGGATCGGCAGGAACGGCAGTCGTGCGGCCGCGGCCTCCAGTCCGCACTTCAACATGCCCTCGTCCATCTCTCGCGCCACCAGCGCGCCGGAGGTGCGGGCCGTGGCGAACCACGGATCGTAGAACGGCGGCGAATCCAGGGATACGAAGCCGTAGTACGCCTTGCGCACCTTGCCCGCCGAGCACAACAGACCGAGATCCGGTCCGCCGTAGCTGACCACGGTCAGATCCGTGATATCCGAGCGCAGGATGGCCCGCACCAGCGCCATCGGCTTGCGCCGCGAGCCCCAGCCGCCGATGCCGATGGTCATCCCGCTGCGCAGTTCGCCGACGACCTCGTCGAGCGACATTCGCTTGTCCCGCATCAGTTTTCCCTGCCCTCTTCCGTGGAGCTCTCTTCCTTGCGCGCGGCCAGATCGTCGTCGAACCGCGCCCGGATCTCATCCGCCACCCCGGCCAGATTCAGTTCGAAGGTGAAACCCTGTTCGTAGCGGTAGCTGCGGTGCACGTCCTGCACATCGATGCCGTTGAGCGCCCGCTTCGCCGCGCGGATCACCCGACCATCCTTGGCTGCGATGTTCTTGGCGAGTTCCAGTGCGGCGGCATCGAGTTCGGCGCGCGGCACCACCTGATAGACCGATCCGAAGTGCTGTAGCTGCTGGGCGGTGATGGTGCTCGCGGTGTAGAACAGCGCGCGCATCAGATGCTGCGGCACCAGCCGGGACAGATGCGTGGCCGCGCCGAGCGCACCGCGGTCGACCTCGGGCAGGCCGAAGGTGGCGTCATCGGAGGCGATCACCACATCGGCGTTGCCGACCAGGCCGATGCCGCCGCCGAGGCAGAAGCCCTGCACCGCGGCGATGACCGGAACCGGGCAGTCGTAGACCGCCGCGAACGCCTCGAAGCAGCCGTGATTGGCGTCGATCAGTGCCTGATGGCCCGGGGTGCGCTGCATCTCCTTGATATCGACACCGGCATTGAAGCCGCGGTTCTCGGCGCGCAGCACCACGACCTTGGTCTCCGGATCGCGCCCGGCCGCGCGGATCTCATCCGCCAGGGTGAACCAGCCGTCGGACGGTATGGCGTTGACCGGCGGATAGTCGACCGTGACCACGGTGATGCCGGTTGATTCGGAGTGACGGTTGATCCCCATCGCGTATCCATTCGTGGTTGGCAAAGCAAGCAGTTGCTTGGTAGGTTAGCACGGTGGCACTCGAAATCGATCTCACCGGCAGCGTCGTTCTGGTCACCGGTGGTGTGCGCGGGGTGGGTGCAGGCGTCAGCAGGGCCTTTCTCGCCGCGGGCGCGACCGTTATTGCCTGCGCGCGACGTCCAGCGGACGCACCTGTGCGCCATGACGGTCGGGAGATCGAATACCTGCCCTGCGATGTGCGTGACGCCGGCGCGGTACAGGGACTGGTCGATGCGATCGTCGCGCGCCACGGCCGCCTCGATCACCTGGTCAATAACGCGGGCGGCGCGCCGTTCGCCCTCGCCGCGACCGCGAGCAAGAACTTCCACAGCAAGATCGTCGAACTGAATCTGCTCGCGCCGCTGCTGGTTTCGCAGGCCGCCAATGCGGTGATGCAGCAGCAGCCGGGCGGCGGCTCGATCGTGATGGTGTCCAGCGTCAGCGGTCACCGGCCCTCACCGGGCACCGCCGCCTACGGCGCGGCCAAGGCGGGTATCGACAGCCTGACCGCCACGCTTGCGGTCGAATGGGCCCCGAAGGTCCGGGTGAATTCGCTGGTCGTCGGCCCGGTCGAGACCGAACAGAGTCAGCTGCACTATGGCGATCAAGATGGTGTCGACGCGGTCGGCGCGACCATTCCGCTCGGTCGGATGGCTCGGCCCGACGATATCGGCAGCTGCGCCGTATTCCTGACCTCACCGCTGGCCGCCTTTGTCAGCGGCGCGACGTTGCTGGTGCACGGCGGGGGTGAGCGCCCGGCATTTCTGGCCGCGTCGAATGCCAATGTCGCCGAGCAGCCCGCCGAGGCCTGAACAACCGAACCCGAAAACGAAGAGGACACAACAGGTTATGGACACCGAGCAGATCTGCGCCGGGCGCGTCGTCATTGTCACCGGCGCTGGCCGCGGTATCGGCCGGGCGCATGCGCTCGCCTTCGCCGCCGCCGGGGCGCGCGTGGTGGTCAACGATCTCGGCTCCGCCCTGGACGGTGCGGCGACCAGCGAGACCCCCGCCGAACAGGTCGTCGCCGAGATCAAGGCACTCGGCGGGGAGGCCGTGGCCAATGGTGACGACATCGCGGACTGGGACGGTGCGCGCAACCTCATCCGCCAGGCGGTCGACGCCTTCGGCCGTCTGGACGTGCTGGTCAACAATGCCGGATTCGTGCGCGACCGGATGCTGGTGAACCTCGGCGAGGACGAGTGGGATGCGGTGATCCGAGTGCACCTCAAGGGCCACTTCGCGACCATGCGCCACGCCATCGAGTACTGGCGCGGTGAATCCAAGGCCGGTCGTGCGGTCGATGCCCGCATCATCAACACCAGCTCCGGCGCGGGCCTGCAGGGCAGCGTCGGCCAGGGCAACTATGGCGCGGCCAAGGCTGGTATCGCGGGCCTGACCCTCACCGCCGCGGCCGAATTCGCGCGCTACGGCGTCACCGTCAATGCCATCGCCCCCGCCGCCCGCACCCGCATGACCGAGACCGTCTTCGCCGAAACCATGGCCGCCCCCGAGGACGGCTTCGACGCGATGGCTCCGGAAAATGTCTCGCCGATCGTCGTCTGGCTCGGCAGCTCACAGTCCTCTGCTGTCACGGGCCGTATGTTCGAGGTCGAAGGCGGCAAGGTGGCCCTGGCCGATGGCTGGCGGCACGGCACCGCTGTCGATCGCGGCGCGCGCTGGAACTCCGCCGAACTCGGTCCGGTGGTCGCCGACCTGATCGCCAAGTCCGTTCCGCCGGAGCCGGTTTACGGCGCCTGAGTGCACGGAACCGGCATGCTCATGCCGTTCTGACTGGCACGTCGTCGGTAATCAATTCGTCGGCGTGCCAGCTTCGACGCATTGCCCGTCCGGTTGCACCGGTCCGCTGCGCCGCACAGTGCGAGTCCGCCGTGCTGTGGCGAAGTCCGCGGTGTTGTGCTGATTTCGCTGTGCTGTGGCGAGTTCTCGGTGCTGTACTGAGTCAGCTGTGCATTGCGCGAGTTCGCTGTGCTGTGCTTAGTCCGCCGTGCCGTGCGTGAGTCCGCTGTGCCGTGGCGAGTTCGCCACGCCGTCGCGACTTCGCTGTGCCCCGGCGGCTTCGTTGTGCTGTGGCGAGTTGGCCGTGCCGTGCGTGAGTCCGCTATGCCGTGGCGAGTTGGCCGTGCTGCGCTGAGTTCGCCGTGCCGTGGGTGAGTCCGCTGTGCCGTGGCGAAGTCCGCCGTGTTGTGGCGAGTTCGTAGTGCTGTGCTGAGTTCGCTATGCCGTGGCGAGTTGGCCGTGCTGTGGCGAGTTGGCCGTGCCGTGGGTGAGTCCGCTGTGTTGTGGCGAGTTCGTAGTGCTGTGCTGAGTTCTCTGTGCCCTGGCGACTTCGCTGTGCTGTGGCGAGTCCGCGTTGCCGTGCCGAGTCCGCCATGCCGTGCGCGTGCACTGTTTTGTGCGCAATTCCGCCGTGCCGTCCGAATGGCGGTGCCGTCGCTGCGATTCCGCGCCATGACCGGTCGCCGGGGCGCGTCGGCATACGGACTGGTCCGCTGGTTTTCCTGGGGGTGCGCGTAGGGGGATTGACGCGGAAGTGTGTTCGGGATTACACGCGAAGTTCCGAAGGCGCGATCTGGGCGCTCGACCGGTTCCGGGCAGACGGCCGGTCGGGCGTGTCTTATGCCGTGCGTGGCCCGAGCGACTGCGCGGATTTGGGCTGCGGTTTACTATGGGCTCCCGTCCGTCGAAGTCCCGGAATTTGTGAGTTGCGACCGGGCAACAGATCTGCGCTATATCGAATCAGGGGAAGGCTGGCGCATGGCCGTTGGTCGCACGTCGCGTGTGGTTGCAGTGCTTGCGACTGTGGCTGGCTTTGCGCTCCTCGGGGGAGTGCCGGCCGAGGCGCAGCTCGGCAGCGCGTGCCCGCAGTGCGCGGATCCTGATTACCCTGCGTCGGATGCGATCGGCGATGTATGGGAGCCACTGGCGATTCCGGGCCGGTCGAGTGTCAGTTCACCGATTGATCCGACCGATGCCGCTGCGGGTGTCAACCCGGCCGCCGGTTCCGGTTCGGCGGCGGGTTCGGCCGCCGCTGGCTCCGCGGCCCTCGGCGCGACGGGTCTGCTCGGCGCACTCCTCGGCGGCGGCTCGGTCGGCGTGGGCACGATTATCGGCACCGGCTCCGCGGGCGTTGGCGCGATCATCGGCACTGGTTCGGCGGGTGTCGCCACCATTCTCGGCACCGGTTCGGCGGCGTTAGCCGGTACCGGTTCGGCGGCGCTGGGCGCCGGCTCCGCCGTCCTCGGAACGGGCTCCGCGGCAGTCGGTTCCGCCGCTGTCGGTACCGGATCTGTGCTGGGTGGTACGGGTTCGGCTGCGGTCGGCTCGGCTGGTGTTGGTACCGGATCTGTGCTGGGTGGTACGGGTTCGGCTGCGGTCGGCTCGGCTGGTGTCGGATCCGCAGGTGTCGGCTCGGCCGGAATCGGTTCCGCCGCAGTAGGTTCCGCGGCCGTCGGTTCCGCCGCGGTCGGCTCGGCGGCCCCGCTGCTCTTGCTGCTGATCCCACTGCCCGCGCCGCCCGCTCCGGCAGTGCCATCTGTCCCGATCATCGTCCCGCCAGCGCCACTCGCACCGGTGGCGCCACAACTCGCGCCGGTCCCGGTGGCCGCGCCGCCCGCACCCGCTCCGGAGCAGGCACCGCCACCGCCGCCCGTACCTTCGGCCGCCCCGCCCGCGGCTCCGGCCAGGCCGAATCCGGATATCCGGCCGACCAGTGCCGCCGACGACCTGCCCAAGCCCAATGTGCTCGGCGTGGTCGGCGGCCTGATCGCGCTCGCGCTGGCCGGAATCGGTTCCGGCGCAGTGAGTTTCCAGAGCGCATCGGCCGCACAGGCCCGCATCGACGCCGCGCGTGCCGAGTTCTTCGGACCGAGGACGTAAGGGGCGTTCGATGAGTGAGAGCAGAACGCAAACCGGACTCCGGGCCTACCGACGGGTTGCGGCGGCGGTCGACGCGGTGTGCGCCGTCGCCGCGGATTCCGATGCGACCACCCTGGACGAGGTTGTCGCCGCCATTGCCAGCGAGCGGCGTCGCGAGATCGAAATCGCCAGTGCGGAACTGGGTCCGGGCGTCTGCGGCCAGCGCCGATTCTATCCGGACCGCGATGTGATCGTGCTCGCGACCGCACTGCCGAGCCGTGAACACACCCTCGCACACGAACTGGGCCATATCGTCTTCGACCATGCGGGCGCGCCCGCGCCTGAGGTGACGCTGGAGGCCAGTGACGATCTGATCGCCTACATGCTCAGCCAACGAGCACATCAGCAGATCGTCGACGACGGTGCGGACGAACTCGCCGAATGGGAGGCCGAAACCTTCGCCGCCATGCTGATGACCCGACTCCGCGTGTTCAACAGCCGGGGCGCAGGCGTCTCGGTCCTTCGATTCGATGAGGCGCTCGGATGACGCTCTGGTTGACGGCCATGCTGGTCTGGGTCGCCGCCGGTGCGCGTGTCGGTCGCGTACTGGTGAAGCCCGCGACGACCGCGCGGGTGGCGATCGTCGTCGCGGTCGCGGCGGTCGCACTCGGGGCCACCATTGCGGTTCCCGAAATCGCGCTCGCCATAGCCGGTCTGCTACCGCGCGGTCTGCCTTCGGGCCCGCTGTCCGACGGCGTCGTGACCTCGGCCTGGATGCTGTTCGCGACCGCGACCTCGGTGGTCGCGTCGGCGGCGTGGCCGGTCGTCTCACGCCGCAATCTGCGTCAGATCGCGTTCGTGATCTATGGCATCGGCTCGGTCGCGATGGCGGTAAATCTGTTCTGGTCCACCACCTTCGGCTGGATCGCGGTCGCGCTCGGCTGCGTTTTCATCGTCATCACCGGTGTGCGCAATCTGGATTGGACGACGCTCGGTCGCGGTATCGCCATCTATACCGCCGGGACCGCGCTCGTCGCGGTGCTCGCCGTGCTGCAGATCCGCCGAGCCGTCATCGCCGCACCGGCCGCGAAGCCCGGCGAACCGGACTGGGGCTGGCCCGCCTGGGCGGCGGCGGCCATGCTCATCGCGTTCGGTGCGGTGTGGATCGTGGTCGAGCTGTGGATCCGTGCGCGAATCCTGTTGCGGCAGATCAAGGTTCTGCACCGCACCATGGTCGGGCGGTTCCCGGAAGTGGTCGCGCACGAGCAGACGAGTACCTCCACTCAGCTCAAGGCATCCGATCAGGTCGCGCAGATTATGGACGCGTTATATCTGCAATCCGGCGGCGGCGTCGAGCTGGTAAGTGCGGGTCCACCACCGCCGCTGGTGTCCGCGCGGGCCGACCGGGTCGCGCAGTGGGCGCGAAACCCATTGGGTGAGGTGGTAGTCGACGCGCGGTGGATTGCTCCGCCGGAGGGTATTAGTCCCCGCGGGTGGGTCCAGGCAATCGCGCGCGCCTACCAAGCGGGCGCCGCATCGTCGGTCCGAAATTGATCGAGTGACATCAAAACCCATCGGCTCGAGGCATTCCCAAGGACTCGCTCCGGGTATTCAATAAGGTTGACATAGCAAGGAATCCGGCACCGCTTCCGCAGTGCCGGATTCCTTGTGTCTGTTGACGTATCCGCGCAACTGATTTCGTCAGTAGCGGGTCTATTGAGGCGCGCTTTTATCGCAACCCTGTACGCACCACCAAGCCCACAACTTTAGGGGCACTGCGGGTGTGCCCGCGTTCTGGTGAGGCCATACCCATGACGCAGTACGGTGCGACCCTGTGGGTCGCACCGTACTGCGCTGCGGGAGAACCTATTCGGTGCCATCCGGAGGAATTTCGGGCAGACCTTCACTTGCCCGCAATTTCTCCGCCATGGAGGTGAGGAGGTTCTGTGATTCTTCGGACAGGTCGAAAGCCCTACTCGACAGCCGTCGCAGCCCGTAGCCCTGCAGCTGGGACAGCAACTCCAGATCATGATCGATCTTGGCGGCATAGATGTCGTTGAAGAAGTAGTCCGGCTTGACCTTGAAGAACTTGGCCAGTGCAGCCACCGTTTCGTCCGACGGATTGGTCCGCTGTCCCGACCTCAACTGTGAGAGGTACGGTTTCGAGATCGGATGTCCGGAGGCCGTCAGCGCAGCCGCAACCTCCGCGTTGGTGTGCGGCTTGCGCCCCGGGGGATGCACGGTTTCGAACAGCTTGTTCAGCCGCGCCGCGAAATCAGCCATTGTGAGCCGCCCAATTCCCTTCGCTGTACTAACAGTCGTTATCTCGGATACGTATCATTGATATTAGCGGCTCAGTAACTGAAAACCTACGCCTGATTCAGGATTTCCTTGAAGCTTCTAGGTGCCGCTCCCGGGAAGACACTGCGACGGTCGCGTTTGCGGGTCACGCCAACGGCTCTTGGGAAAACGTGGTGTGAACCGGTTCTTGCCCGTCGCGAGCACCTTCCCCGACGGACTGATGATAACCCCAAGATAGCTGACGAGTCATCTAGTGGCGTGTCCTGATGTTTGTGTGGCGTACGACACGTTTTGGGTTCATTGGGATGAACGTTCAACCAAGGCACCGGAATTGGTTGAAACTCTTACAATCTCTCGATGATGGTGCCTGTTGCGAGTGCGCCGCCCGCACACATGAGCACCATCGCGGTGCTGCCTCCGCTTCGCTCCAGTTCGTGCAAAGCCGTTGTGATGAGCCGGGATCCGGTTGAACCCACCGGATGTCCGAGTGCGATAGCGCCGCCGTTTACATTTACCCGGTCCATGTCCGGCTTGTGTACAGAGGCCCATGAAAGTGCAACTGCCGCAAAAGCCTCATTGATCTCGAAAAGGTCGATGTCGCCGATATTCATGCCGGACCGTTCGAGCAGTCGGGTGCACGCCTGCACCGGCCCGTCGAGGTGGAACTCGGGTTCCGAGCCGACCAGCACCTGCGTCACGATCCGGGCGCGCGGGCGCAAACCCGCTCGCTGCGCGGCCTTTTCGTCCATCAGCAGTACCGCGGCCGCGCCGTCGGAGATCTGCGATGAGGTGCCCGCGGTGTGGATTCCACTCTCCAGGACCGGCTTCAGCTTGGCCAGACCTTCGAGTGTGGTTTCGCGCAGACCCTGATCCCTTGTCACGTCCAGCTTCTCGCCGGTGAGATTGCCTTCCTTGTCGACCGCTGGCGCCGTCACGTGCAGCACCTCGCGGTCGAAGCGGCCCTCGGCCCAGGCCTGGGCGGCCAGGCGCTGCGAACGGACGCCGAGTTCATCGATATCGGCGCGAGTGATGCCGCGCCGCTTGGCAATACGCTCGGCCGCCTCGAACTGGTTCGGCAGATCGATATTCCAGGAGGCGGGCCGGCGCGGACCGGCGTGCTCGCCGACGTTGGCGCCCAAGGGAACTCGGCTCATCGCCTCCACGCCGCAGGCCATGCCGATATCGATGGCGTCGGTCGCGATCAGTCCGGCGATGAGGTGGTTGGCCTGCTGCGCCGAACCGCACTGGGCGTCGATGGTGGTGGCGCCGACCTGCCATGGCAGCCCGGCGTGCAGCCAGGCGACGCGGGTCACGTTATTGGACTGCTCACCGGCCTGGGTGACGCAGCCGCCGATAACCTGTTCCACCTGGGCGGGATCCAGATGTGCCTTATCGAGCAGCCCGCGCTGGGCGAGGCCGAGCAGTTCGGCGGCGTGTAGACCGGCGAGCCAGCCGCCGCGCTTGCCGATGGGGGTGCGAGCGGCCTCGACGATGACGGGTGTGCCCATGTCCAACCTTTCTTCAGGGACAGAAAAATGAAACGTGTGTTCATACCTGCGACAGGCGAATCTGTCCTGTTCTTCCCTCATTATGCAGCCTATGCTTCAATGATTGTAGAACGTGTTTCAGTTTGTCGAAGGAGACATCTGGTGGTTGACCCGCGGAATGCCCGGCCGAATCTGCCGGATGGGTTCGATGTCACGGACCCGGACATTTACGCCGAGCGTGTTCCGGTGGAGGAGTACGCCGAACTGCGTCGCACCGCACCGATCTGGTGGAATCCGCAGCCCGCCGAAATCGGCGGCTTCCACGATGAGGGCTTCTGGGTGGTGAGCAAGCATGCGGACGTCAAGGAGGTGTCGCGCCGCAGCGACGTGTTCTCCAACTTCGAAAACACCGCGATCCCGCGTTTCAACGACGACATCACCCGCGAGCAGATCGAACTGCAGCGCTTCGTGCTGTTGAACATGGACGCACCGCATCACACCAAGTTGCGCAAGATCATCTCCCGGGGTTTCACCCCGCGCGTGATCAACGGCCTGCGCGCCGAACTCAAGGCGAGAGCCGAGTCCATCGTGAAGGAGGCAGCGAAAAACGGATCCGGCGACTTCGTCACCCAGGTCGCCTCGGAACTGCCGCTGCAGGCCATCGCCGAGTTGATCGGCGTCCCGCAGGAAGACCGCGGCAAGGTCTTCACCTGGTCGAACGATATGACCGGCTATGACGATCCGGAGAACGACGCCGATCCGGTCGCCGCCTCCGCCGAGGTGCTCGGCTATGCCTACCAGATGGCCGCGGCGCGCAAGGAAAGTCCGGCCGATGACATCGTCACCAAGCTGATCCAGGCCGATGTCGACGGCGATGAGCTGACCCCGGAGGAGTTCGGCTTCTTCGTCATCATGCTGGCCGTCGCGGGCAATGAGACCACTCGCAATGCGATCACCCATGGTATGGCGGCCTTCCTGGAGCATCCGGATCAATGGGAGCTGTTCAAGAAGGAACGCCCGGCCACCGCCGCCGACGAAATCATCCGGTGGGCGACCCCGGTCACCTCGTTCCAGCGGACCGCGTTGGAGGACACCGAACTCGGGGGTGTGCAGATCAAGAAGGGGCAGCGGGTGGTCATGCTCTACCGCTCGGCCAACTTCGACGAGGAGGTCTTCGAGAATCCGGAGCAGTTCGATATCACGCGAAAGGACAACCAGCACTTGTCCTTCGGCGGTACTGGTGCGCACTTCTGCATCGGCGCGAATCTGGCCCGGATGGAGGTCGACCTGATCTTCAACGCCATTGCAGACGCCATGCCCGATATCACCAAGCTCGGTGATCCGAAGCGACTGCGCTCGGGTTGGCTCAACGGTGTCAAGGAGTTCCAGGTCGACTACAAGGGCTCGGGCTGCCCGGTCGCGCACTGAGACGTCGCGGACCCAGGCTTGTGTCGGCGGCCTGGGTCCACACGAAAGGGCCCTCGCACCGGTAGTCCCCTTGCCGGTACGAGGGCCCCTTTCGTGCTGCCCCGAGGGGGGAGGCAGCGTGCTCAGGTAGTGCGCTTCGCGGTCGCCATGGCGCGGTCGACCTCCCAAAATGCCCGCAGCGCAGCGATTTTGCCCGTTTCGTCCACCTTGTAGGTGAACACACCCTCGGCATCGATCTGGTGCCCGCCCATTTTGGTGCGGATCAGGCCGGTGAAGGCGATCTCATTGCCGCAGGCGAAGGAGTCCCCGAAGTGGAATTCGATCGAATCGGTCTTCGCGATCGCCATATCCCAGAATGCCGCGATGGCCTCCTTGCCGCGATGGCCCTTGCCCTCCGGATCGAAACCTGAAGGGCCGACGGGATCTTCGACAATGCCGTCGGTCGCGAACAGGTCGACCCACGCCTGCTTATCCCGCGCTCGCACCGCGGCCTGCGATGCGAGTCCAGCGGCCCGTGCTGAATGTTCGGTGGTACTCATACTGCTGCCTTCGTGACGATGGGTTCCTCGATATTCTTCGCGGCGAAGCGGCGCAGTGACTCCTGCTTGGCCGCAAGTTCACCGTCGAAGCCGATGCCATCGGCCAGCCATGGGATCACGATCGCATCGGTCACCCCGGCATCGGCCAGATCCTGATATCCGGAGCGTCCGAACTTGTCGACGCACACCGCCTGGATCTCGAACGGTACCTGTTCGCGGCCGAATTCGGCGCGCAGCGCGCCGAGCTTGCCGATGGTGGTGCACAGTTCGGCATAGGTCATCATTGCCGAGGTCCAGCCGTCACCGACCTTGGCCGCCCGGCGCAGTGCGGGTTCGGTGTGGCCGCCGATATAGAACGGGACCGGCTGGCTCGGCGCCGGGCTGATCTGCAGCGGATCGAAATCGAAGAATTCCCCGTGGTATTCGACCATGCCACCGCCGAGCACCAACTTGATGACCTCGATCATCTCGTCGACCCGCGTGCCACGCTTGGCATATGGCACCCCGCACCATTCGAATTCCTCTGGTGCCCAACCGATTCCGACGCCGAATCCGAAGCGGTTGCCGGACAGGTTGGCCACCGAGCCGACCTGCCTGGCGAGCAGCAGCGGATTGCGGGAACCGAGCTTGAGCACGTTGGTGTAGAACTGAATCCGGCTGGTCACCGCCGCCATGGCGGTCGCACCGATGAGCGGGTCGACCCATGGTGTCTCCGGTCCCCAGAACCGGCTGCCGTCGGCGGTATAGGGATACTTCGCCGACGCCGACTCCATGTAGAACAGCGAGTCGGGGAGTGCGATCGATGAAAACCCGCACTCCTCAGCAGTTTTCGCCAGTTCGGGCAACTGCTCCAGCGGACTCAGCGCGATGCCGAGGGTGAACTTCAATGTTCCTTGGCTCATATCAGCGGTCCTAGTAGACAAAGTTTGTATCGACGTGGTCATCGAATCGGTATACGTCGACCGGGGGAGCGAAGCGCCCCCGGTCGACCTTCGGAGTCCGTGGGCTCGGAGAGAGCCGAGCGTCAGCGAGGCTGCTCCGAGCCGACAACCCACATGGCGAAGTACTGCGACCCACCGCCGTACGCGTGTCCGAGCGCCTTCTTGGCATTCGCGACCTGATAGTCCCCGGCCCGGCCCATGACCTGTTTGGCGGCCTCGGCGAACCGGATGAGTCCGGAGGCGCCGATCGGATTCGAGGACAGCACGCCGCCGGACGGGTTGACCGGCAGCGTGCCGCCGATCTCGGTCTCGCCCTTATCGGTGAGCTTCCAGCCGTCGCCCGGCGCGGCGAAGCCCAGGTTCTCCAGCCACATCGGCTCGAACCAGGAGAACGGCACGTAGATCTCGGCCACGTCGATCTCGTTGAGCGGGTCGGTGATTCCGGCGGCCTGCCACAGCGCGGCAGCCGCATCCTGTCCGGCCTGCGGACTGACCTGATCGCGTCCGGCGAAGGTGGTCGGCTCGGTGCGCATGGCGGTGCCGTGTACCCAGGCGACGGTCTTGCCGGTGGCCTCGATGGCCT
Source organism: Nocardia sp. NPDC004604 (assembly GCF_040609795.1). Taxonomy (NCBI): domain Bacteria; kingdom Bacillati; phylum Actinomycetota; class Actinomycetes; order Mycobacteriales; family Nocardiaceae; genus Nocardia; species Nocardia sp. NPDC004604. The sequence continues at coordinate 24,142 of NZ_JBEXLC010000021.1, read as the reverse complement.
TCGCGGCTTCCTCGTCACCGATCACCACGGCGCAGGCGCCGTCCGAGGACGGGCAGGTCTCGTCGAATCGGATCGGATCCCACAGCATCTGGGAGGAGAGCACCTGCTCCAGCGTGATATCGGGCTGGTGCAGGTGCGCTAGTGGATTCTTCGCGCCGTTGCGGCGATCCTTCACCGCGACCATCGCACCGATATGGCCCGGCGCGTTCGACCGGCGAATGTAGGAGCGCACATGCGGTGCGAAGTAGCCGCCCGCGCCCGCGCCCACCGGCATGGTGAAGGGCACCGGAACCGACAACGCCCACATGGCATTCGATTCCGACTGCTTCTCCCAGGCGATGGCGAGCACCCGCTTGTGCACCCCGGCCTGCACCAGATTGGCGGCGACGATACCGGTGGAGCCGCCGACGGATCCGGCGGTGTGCACGCGCAGCAGCGGCTTTCCGGTGGCGCCCAGTGCATCCGCCAGATACAGCTCGGGCATCATGACGCCCTCGAAGAAGTCCGGCGCCTTACCGACCACCACCGCGTCGATATCGGCGATGGTGAGCCCGGCGTCGTCGAGTGCACGATCAATGGCCTCGCGGCACATGCCCGCCATGGACACATCGGTTCGTTTCGTCACGTGATGGGTTTGTCCGGTGCCGAGCACCGCAGCGGGGAAACTCATCGGCTCGCCTCCGAATCCAGTACGGCTACCAAGTTCTGTTGCAAAGCCGGGCCACTGCTGGCATGGGCGAGCGCCCGATTCGCGGTGCCCGCCATGATCGCCTCGGCCGCGAAGCCGATGCGCTCCAGGCCCGCCGCGAACATCGGATTGGCGGCGAGTGCGCCGCCGGACGGATTCACCTTGGTCTCGGGCCGCAACCCGATCGCCTCGGTGAGGATCAGCTGCTGATGGCTGAACTGCGCATGCAGTTCGGCGATATCGAAGCCGCTGGTATCGCCGCCGGTAACCGACTGTGCCGCGGCCGAAGTCGACGGTGAGACGGTCAGATCGCGGGCGCCGAGGTTGGGTGTGTCCACCCGGTGCGCCATACCGGTGATCCAGGCCGGGCGCTCGCAGAGTTCCCGGGCCCGGTCGCCGACCGCGAGCACAATTGCGGCGGCGCCGTCGGTGATCGGCGCGATATCGTGCTCGCGCAGCGGATCGGCGACATAGGGTGTGGCGAGCAGGGTTTTGATATCGCCCGAGTCACCGGCGGCGACCGCGGCCATATCGCGCTCGGTCCAGCGACCCGCGTCCAGTCCGGCCCGTGCCTGCAGACCGGCAATCGACCAGGCGTCCGGCCAGAGCGGAGTGACCAGATAGGGATCGAGCTGCATGGTGAGCACTTGGCGCAGCGTGCCCGCGGAGGACTTGCCGAAGCCGTAAACCAGCGCGGTCTTCGCCTGTCCGGAGCGCAGTTTCACGAACGCCTCGTACAGCGCCCAGGCGGCGTCCATCTCGACATGCGATTCGTTGATCGGCGGTACCGCGCCGATGGCGTCCACCGCCGAGATGAACGAGAAGGCGCGGCCCGCGAGGTAGTCCGAGGAACCGGAGCACCAGAAGTCGATATCGGACTTGGTGATGCCGAGTCGGGTGTAGAGCTGCTGGAAGACGGGCACCAGCATCTCGACACCGTTGGTGGTGCCGAAGGTCTCCGGCACATGCGGTGCGTGGGCGAATCCCACGACCGCGATGTCGGTGGCGTTGTTCGTCAACGTGGCCTCTCAGAGGTGGTGCTTGTAGGTGTCGTAGTCGGCATCCGGCTCGCCGGTGGGGCGGAAGTGGTCCACATTGCTGAGTCCGAAGCCCCACTCCTCGCGCGGTTTCCACACCGCCTCCACCCGCATGCCCATGCGCACCTCGCTGGCCTCGCAGCCGAGCACCAGGTGCAGCACCGGGATATCGGCGCCGTCGAGCAGCACATAGGCCGCGACATACGGCGGCTTGATGCGCTGGCCGAGGAACGGCACATTCACGATGCAGAAGGTGGTCACAATGCCGCGGTCGGGCAGTTCGACGATCTCGTCGGTCGGCCTGCCGTCGGTCGGATTGGCGCCGCGCGGCGGGAAGTACACCTTGCCCGCGGCGTCGGTGCGCCCGCCGAGCAGTTTGCCCTCGGCCAGGCCGCGCAGGTAGACGGTCTCCTGCGGGGAGGCGCTGTGCATGTAGTTCAGGTCGACCGGTGTGACGAGCATCGTGACCGGCTCGCCGTCCGAACCGGATTGCGATGGTGCGGTGGAGGTTTCGCCCGGTTCGAAGCAGACGATGTCCTTGATGCTGCCGGTGGGCTCGGTCGCCCACCGGGCGACCACGCGCTGTCCGGTGTGGATGTCCTCGGGTCCGGCGACGTCGACGGCGTGCAGCATGGTGGTGTCCGCGCCGTCGAGTTGGATCAGCGCCCAGGCGAACGGGCGGTCGAACGGCTGGCCGGGCAGCGGATCGCGGACCCAGGTCCACGACCGGACGGTGCCGGTATCGGCCACGTCGACGAATTCGGTCAGCGCCGCCGAGGTGACCGGATCGTATTCCGGCGGCGGTACCAGCACCCGGCCGTCCGAGCCGCGCACGCCCACGATCTTGCGGCCGCGCAGCTCGGTCAGGAAGGTGCCGATGACCGGCCCGACCGACCGCGTGTAGTCGAATTGCACCCGAAGGGGTGCACTGAGTACATCGGGCGGTGTGTGCCCACCCGTCTCCCGGCCGCCACCCCTCATCGAGTCGCTGCGCGACGCAGTGTTCAATTCCGGCCCTCTCTCATCCGCGATTGTGCCGGATGCGGTATGCCCACCCGTCGCCCGACCACCACCCCCCACGGAGTCGCTCCGCGACGCTCTATTTTCTTCAGCCACGAAATCGAGTAGAACAGGTTCTTATTCTGGTGGCAAGAACTTGCTGGCCCTTTCGAGCGACCTGCAAGCAATCGCTAGCGAGAGAAAGAGGTCGCGCATGAAGTTCGGATTGCAACTCGGGTATTGGATGGCGCAGCCGCCGCAGAACGCGGGCGAGTTGGTGATCGCCGCCGAGGCGGCGGGTTTCGACGCGGTATTCGCCGCCGAATCCTGGGGATCGGATGCCTTCGGGCCGCTGATGTGGTGGGGATCGGCCACGCAGCGGGTGCGGCTGGGGACCTCGGTGGTGCAGATGTCGGCGCGTACCCCCGCCGCGACGGCCATGCACGCGCTGACGCTGGACCATCTCAGCGGCGGCCGGGCCATTCTCGGGCTCGGCGTCTCCGGGCCGCAGGTGGTCGAGGGCTGGTACGGACAGCCGTTCGCCAAGCCATTGCAGCGCACCAGGGAGTATGTCGGCATCATTCGCCGCATTCTGGAGCGGCAGGCGCCGGTCACCAATGATGGGCCGCAGTACCCGCTGCCCTACACCGGACCGGGATCGACCGGACTCGGTAAGCCGCTCAAGCCGATCGTGCATCCGCTACGTGCGGATATGCCGATCTGGCTGGGCGCGGAGGGCCCGAAGAATGTCGCGCTGACGGCCGAGATCGCCGACGGCTGGCTCGCGATCTACTACGCGCCGCGACTGGCCGGGATGTACAACGACTGGCTCGACGAGGGCTTCGCCAGGGCGGGCGCGCGGCGTTCGCGGGACGATTTCGAGATCGCCGCGAGCTGTCAGGTGGTGATCACCGACGATCCCAAGAGTGAACTCGAGCGGATGCGCTGGATCATGGCGCTCTACATCGGCGGCATGGGTGCGCCGGAGTTGAATTTCCACGCGCAGGTCTACCGGCGGATGGGCTACGAACGCGAGGTGGACGAGATCGGCAGGCTCTTCCAGTCCGGCAAGAAGGCCGAGGCGGCGGCGCTGGTGCCGGATGAGCTGATTCTGGATACCGCGATCATCGGCGACGAGGAGCATGTGCGTAAGCAACTCGAAGTCTGGGAAGCCGCCGGGGTCACCGAGATGCTGGTGTCTGTTCCAGACATCGAGCAATTGCATCGGCTCACACCCCTTGTACAGATGTAGAACACGTTCTAAATTCGTAGAGGTGACTGATTCACCCACCCCGTCGGCTCCGCCTCCTCACCGTCCCCCTGTGCAGGAGTCAGTAGAAATTCTCGGTCTGTGGAACATCGCGAACGCGGAACCCGATCGGATCGCCCTGGTGGATCCATCCGGCCGCGAGGTGACCTATCGCGAATTGGCCACGCTCGCAAACCGTTACGGCACCGGCCTGCGGGCACTCGGCCTACAGCCCGGTGACGTGCTGGTCAGCATGGTGCACAACTGCGTCGAGGCGGTCGCCGCCTACTTCGCGGCCTACCAGGCCGGGCTGTACATCGTCGCGGTCAACTGGCATCTGACCGGCCCCGAGGTGGCCTACATCCTCGCCGATAGCGAGGCCAAGGCCTTCATCGCGAGCGACCGGTTCGCCGCCACCGCGATCGCCGCGGCGGATGAGGCCGGGCTGCCGGCCACCGCGCGCTTCTCGGTCGGCGAGATCGAGGGTTTCAAGTCCGTGGCCTGGCTGGGTGCCGCCGATACCGGTCGGCCCGACAACCGGACCACGGGTGCGCCGATGCTCTACACCTCGGGAACCACGGGGCGGCCCAAGGGCGTTCGGCGTCCGCTCACCGGCACCGACCCGGATGTCGTTCCGGTGGCTTCGACCGCGTTCTTCGGTCTGTTCGAGCTGAAGCCCTATGACGATCACGTGCACATCTGCGGTTCGCCGCTGTATCACACGGCCGTGCTGAACTTCGCGACCATCTCTATTCAGTTGGGGCACAAGCTCGTTCTGATGGATCGCTGGGACGCCGAGGAGATGCTGCGGCTCATCGACAAGTATCGGGTGACCCACAGCCATATGGTGCCGACCCAGTTCCACCGGCTGCTCGCGCTGCCCGCGGAGGTGCGCGCGAAGTACGACGTGTCATCGCTGCGCAGCATGGTGCACGGCGCGGCCCCGTGCCCGGCCGAGACCAAGCGGCAGATGCTGGAGTGGTGGGGACCGACGGTCACCGAGTACTACGCGGCGACCGAGGGTGGCGGCACGGTCATCAACGGCACCGACTGGCTGAAGAAGCCGGGCTCGGTGGGCAAGGCCTGGCCGTGGTCGGTCATCAAGGTGCTCAGCGAGGAGGACGGCTCCGAGTTGCCCACCGGGGAGCCCGGTCTGGTCTATATGAAGATGGGTGCGTCCAGCTTCGAATACCACCACGCCAAGGAGAAGACCGAAGAGTCAAGGGTCGGTGACCTTTTCACCGTCGGCGATATCGGCCACCTCGACGAAGACGGCTACCTCTACCTGCACGACCGCCGCTCCGACCTGATCCTGTCCGGTGGTGTGAACATCTACCCGGCCGAGATCGAGAACGTCCTCACCACCCACCCGAAGGTAGAAGACGTCGCGGTCTTCGGCCTGCCGCACCCGGATTGGGGCCAAGAGGTCAAGGCCGTCGTCCAGCCGGTATCCGGTGTCGACGGCAACGACGACCTCACCGCCGAACTACTGGCCTACGCCGCAACCCAATTGGCGAAATACAAAATGCCCCGCTCCATCGACTACCTCGACGAACTCCCCCGCGACCCCAACGGCAAGCTCTACAAGCGTAAACTCCGCGACCGCTACATCCCGGCCTCATAGCGTCCCGCGAGCTCCGTCGAACGCAGTCAAACGGTGGTCGCCACGCCGTATTCGACGGCCATATGACTGCGTTCGGCGAGCACCTGGGCCCGTGCGGATCGATTGCTCGACCTGTCTATCTACCCGCTGGGCCAGCTAAGGCTCCGAGCCGGCTGTTGTTTCACCATTCCGCCGCGGACCGCCGGCGGCGAAAGCTCAGGCGGGTTCGCGTAACTCCGATGCCAGCCCGAACAACGGGAACAGCTTCTCGGTGTCGAGGAAGAAGTTGAGTCCGGCGATGCTGTCGCCGTCCAGTTCGAGGACCGTGATCGACCACGGAACCCATACGCCCGCTTCGCTTTCGTGCGGTTTGTAGTGGCCGAAGGCGGGGTGGCCGTTGGCGCCTCGCAGGCGGATCATGCGGGAATCGCGGCAGCCGCTGCCGGTGCCGAGCATGAAGGCGGCCACATTCTCGGGGCCCGAGATCCACAGTTCGATCGGTGGCATGGACAGTGCCACATCGGCTTTCAGCAGGGTGGTCAGGGTGTCCATATCGTAGGCCTCGAAGGCCTTGACGAAATCGTCGACGAGTTTGCGCTGATTATCATCGGATTCGTCGTAGGTGTCGGTGTCGGCGGGCTGCACCTTCGACATGGTCGCCCTGGCGCGCTGGAGTGCGCTGTTCACCGATGCGGGGGACATGGTCAGTGCCTCGGCGGTCTCGCTGGCCGAAAATCGCAGTACCTCCCGCATGATCAGGATGGCGCGCTGGGTGGCGGGCAGATGCTGACAGGCGGCGACGAATGCCAGCCGCAGCGTGTCCTTGGCGGAGGCGTGGTCGGCCGGATCCGAGCCGAAGGCAAGCGCATTGGGGATCGGCTCGATCCAGACGTAATCCGGCTGCGGCATGGGCAGCGGCGAATCCGGCCGCGACGGACCGGACAGATCCATCGGCCTGGCCCGGCGCTGTGGGCCGTCGAGCATATCGAGGCAGACATTGGTGGTGATCTTGTACAGCCAGGACCGTAGGCTGGCGCGCCCCTCGAACGAGTCATAGGACCTCCACGCGCGGGTGAAAGTCTCCTGGACCGCGTCCTCCGCTTCGAAGGAGGAGCCGAGCATGCGATAGGCGTAGGCGCACAGCTCCCGCCGATGTCCTTCGAAGGATGCGAGGACGTCCGGGGTGAGGCCGACGGTCGAGCCGGACGAGTCGTTCATGGGTGTCACCCTGCCACAGCCCACCGACACATTCGAGACCCGAAGGCCCTCTACCTGCGGAATCAAGATCACCAAGGCGGGAACGTCGGCTTGGGCCCGAGTCCGCAGGCGTCGCCGCGATGAGTTCGCCGCGGTCGTTCCGTCTGTACATATAAACCGCCGAAGACGACGTTAGGACCACCCATGCCCAGCAAGATGATCTTCATCAATCTCCCCGTCGCAGACCTGGGCCGGTCCAAGAATTTCTACGAGGCCATCGGCTGGAAGGTGAACCAGGACTTCACCGACGAGAACGCCGCCTGCATCGTCATCGACGACAATATCTGCGCCATGCTGCTCACCAGGGACTTCTTCACGACCTTCGCCACGCGCCCGATCGCCGATACCGGCGCGACGGTCGGCGGCGCGTTCGCGCTATCGCTGGCGAGTGCACGCGAGGTGGACATCCTCACCGAAGCCGCGCTGGCCGCCGGCGCCACCGAGGAGCTGCACGAGGATCGCCGCGCCGAGGAGGCCCAGGTCGGCATGTTCGGCCGCACCTTCATCGACCCCGACGGCCACCAGTGGGAGCCCTTCTGGATGGACTATCCCGGCAATTGATCCCGCCGCGGCCGGTCGAATGGTGGCCCGGGTGCCACCATTCGGATCGCCTCGGCGAGAACGTAATTCAGCTGCCGGTGAAGGTGGGCTTGCGCTTTTCGGCGAAGGCCTTGGGGCCCTCCTTGGCATCGGCGGTCCGGAATACCGCCATGCCGAGTTTGGCCTCGATCTGGAAGGCGTCCTCTTCCGGCATGGCCTCGGTCTCCCGAATGGTGCGCAGAATCGCCTGCACCGCAACGGGTCCGTTCGCCGCGATCTGCGCGGCGAGTTCCAGGGCCTTGTCCAATGCGGTGCCGTCCGGGACCACATGCCCGATCAGCCCGATCTCCTTGGCCTCGGCGGCGGTCACATGCCTGCCGGTCAGCAGAATGTCGGCGGCGACGGTGTAGGGAATCTGGCGGACCAGCCGAACGGCCGAGCCGCCGAGCGGGAACAGGCCCCAACGCGCCTCGGACACACCGAATTTCGCACTCTCCCCGGCCACTCGGATATCGGTGCCCTGCAGGATCTCGGTGCCACCGGCAATGGCCGGACCCTCCACCGCCGCGATCAGCGGTTTGGTGAGCCGGCGGCCCTTGAGCAGCGCCTCCAATTTGGTCGGATCAAAACTACCCGCGGTCGAGGCGTCGCCGGGGTGCCGAGCGGACATCGCCTTGAGGTCCATGCCGGCGCAGAACGCGCCGCCTGCGCCGGTCAGGATCGCGACGCGGATATCGGGATCATTGTCCACCTGGTCCCAGGCGTCGCGCATGATCGCCATCATCTCGGCCGACAGTGCGTTGCGGGCCTCGGGGCGATTCATGGTGACGATGAGGACGTGATCGCGCTTCTCGACGAGGCAATCTGGCATTACTCGATCTCCTGACACTCCAGGGGGATGGCAGGCCGGCGGAGCCGGCCGGGGTGGGCAAATTCAGCCTTGTCAGAAACAGTAACACGTTCTATTTTTAGCTTTGTGAGCTACAACATAGCGGACCTAGTCGAACACGCCATCGATCTGATGCCCGACCGCGTAGCGCTGGCCGACGACGGCCGCGAGGTGACTTACGCGCAGCTGGAGGAGCGGGCCAATAAACTCGCCAACTACCTGCTGCAACAGGGTGTACAACCGGGCGACAAGGTGGGCATCTATTCGCGGAACACGATCGAGGCCGTCGAGGCCATGGTTGCGGTCTTCAAGGCCCGCGCCGTGATGATCAACGTGAACTTCCGATATGTCGAGAACGAGTTGCAGTATATTTTCGACAATTCGGATATGGTCGCGCTGATCCACGAGCGCCGCTACAGCGACCGGGTGACCGGAGTTCTTCCGAAGACGCCCCTGTTGAAAACGGTCATCGTCGTGGACGACGATACGACCGGCACCATCCCTACCGCAGCGGATTCGGTGGAATACGAGGCGGCGTTGGCGCAGTCCTCGGGCGAGCGGAACTTCGGTGAGCGCTCCGCGGACGATATCTTCATGCTCTACACCGGCGGCACCACCGGCCTGCCCAAGGGTGTGATGTGGCGGCACGAGGATTGGTGGCGCGTACTCGGCGGCGGCATCAACTTCCTCACCGGCGAATACGTCGAGGACGAATGGCACCAGGCCAAAACCGGCGCGGGCAATCCGCAGATGGTCCGGTTCCCGATTCCGCCGATGATCCACGGTGGCTCACAGACGGCGACCTTCCACAGCCTGTTCGACGGCGGCAAGGCCGTGATGATCCCGGAGTTCACCGGGCACGGGGTGTGGCAGCACATCGACCGACACAAGATCAACCTCATCTTCATCACCGGTGACGCCATGGCCCGGCCGATGGTCGACGCCCTGCTCGAGGGCAATCCGGAAACCGGTGCGCCGTACGACCTTTCGAGTCTGTACCTGATGGCGAGCAGTGCCGCGCTGTTCTCGCCGACGCTCAAGGACAAGTTCCTGGAACTGCTGCCGAACCGGATGATCACCGATTCCATCGGTTCCTCCGAAACCGGTTTCGGCGGTCTGTCCGTTGTCGCCAAGGGCGCCAACCACACCGGTGGTCCGCGGGTGAAGATCGACGCCGCCACCCAGGTGCTCGACGACGACGGCAATCCGGTGGTGCCGGGCTCCGGGCAGGTCGGATTCATCGCGCGCAGCGGCCACATTCCGGTCGGCTACTACAAGGACGAGGCCAAGACCAAGGCAACGTTCAAGGAGTTCAACGGAATTCGCTACTCCATTCCGGGCGACTACGCCCGGGTCGAGGAGGACGGCACCGTCACCATGCTCGGCCGCGGTTCGGTCAGCATCAACAGCGGCGGCGAGAAGATCTACCCGGAGGAGGTCGAGGGCGCGCTCAAGATCCACCCGGAGGTCTTCGACGCACTGGTGGTCGGTGTGCCCGACGAGCGCTGGGGACAGCGGGTGGTCGCGGTCGTGCAGTGTCGCGGCGATAAGCGGCCCACCCTGGAGGAACTGCGCCCGGTGCTCACCCAGGAGATCGCGCCCTACAAGCTGCCGCGCAGCCTGTGGTTCGTGGACCAGATCAGGCGCAATCCGGCAGGTAAGCCGGATTACCGCTGGGCCAAGGCACAGACCGAGGAGCGCCCGGCCGACGAGCATGCCGAGGCGAGCGGCAAATAGGACGGCGGGTACGAGCTGAGACCGGCAGGGCTGCCGCGAAAACGCGGCAGCCCTGTGTTGTGCACGGTCGTGCGGGCGAGGCTCGTTGGGGTGGGCGCGGCGGCATCATTTGTGACGGAGCCGTTCGCGCTGGCATGGAATAGGAGAACGAATTGGCAATGCGCTATGGATTTTTCGAGGCCACCGCGAATGGCTTCGCGCCGTTGCCGTTCGCGGCCAGCGCCTGGTCGCCGAAGATGCTCAACGGTCCCGCCATCTGCGGTCTCATGGCCAGGGCGCTGGAGCGGCAGCACTGTTCGGAAGGGTTCACGCCGGCGCGGCTGACCGTCGACCTGTTCCGTCCGACGCTCAATAAGCCGGTGACCGTGGTGACCGAACTGGTCCGCGAGGGTCGCCGGATCCTGGTTGCCGATGCCGCGCTGATGCAGGACGGCGAGGATATGGCCAGGGCGACAGCGATATTTCTGAAGCGATCCCAGCAGCCGCCGGGCAGCCTGTGGACCCGCGCCCGCGATCCGGAGCCGCCCTCGGTACCGGTCGCGACTGGCCCGACCGCACCGCTGTGGGGCAGCGACGCACATGCCGATGGCTGGTCGTCGAGCATGGGCGAGCATCAGAACGACAGTCGAAAGCGCATGTGGCAGGTTCCGATGCGGGTAGTGGAGGGGGAGACCCCGTCCGGATTCGTCGGCGCCGTGGTGATCGGTGAGTCGACCAGCCTGATGACGAACTGGGGCAGTGCCGGGATCGGATTCATCAATACCGATATGACGCTGGCACTGGCGCGCACGCCCGTCGGACTGGAGATCGGCGTGGAGGCCGACAATCACATCAGCGCGGACGGAATCGCCGTCGGCAGTGCGACACTATTCGATCGATCCGGGTCCTTCGGCACCTGTGTGGTGACCGCGCTGTCGAATGCCGAGCGTCAGGTGGACTTCTCCGACGATTCGGTGCTCCGGGCCAGAGTTGGGATCTGACTTTCGGTCAGCACGGGGTCGCGATGCCGTTACGCGGCCGTTTGGTCCCCGATCAACCCGACGAACAGCTGCCGGATCGGCTCGGGCGGTGTGGTGCGGAATCGTTGGACGTGAATTTCGAACGGCTTGCCGGTCTTGCGATTTCGCAGCCGGATCGTCGGGTCGCGGCGGCCGATGTATACCCGGCCGGCGTTCCACAGGCGGTGGAAGTCGGGCTGTGTGCCCAGCTCGTGCAGTAGCAGCTGGACATCGGCTCGGTCGCCGGTGTGGCCCGCGTAGCCGCGAAAACGCCCGACCATCAGATCGGCCTCGCGTTCCCATTCCTCGATCACCAGCCGCGCCCGCGGATCGGTGAACATCCAGCGCAGCACGTTGCCATTGGGCCGCAGGCCGGGAAATGCCTCGTCGAAGGCCGCGTTGCAGTCGATGACGTGCCAGCCGTCATCCAGAGCGGCGGCCAGATGCGGTGTCAGGGCGTCGAGTGTCCTGCGGACCGGCGGGCCGGGCTGCTGCGGCCCGGACTCGGTGAACCGTTGCTGCGCAAGGTGATACAGATGTACTCGCGCATCCGGATCCAGGCCGAAAACCTGGGCCAGGGCATCGAGTACGGATGGGCTCGGATTGAACGCCCCGCCCTGTTCGATCTTGGCGAGGTAGCCGACGCTGGAGTGGATCGCCTCGGCCAGTTGCTGTCGACTCAGGCCGCCCGGATTCGCCGCGGTCGGTTGCAGCCGTCGCGCGCGCACGAATTCGGCAAGCGTCGGCACCCGTAGCTCATCCATAGGACCTCAATCTTTTTGTGCCGCACCGCTTTGCGCAACCTCGATCAGTGCCAGCGCGGCACGGCTGATCCGCGCGGCGGCATCGTCGAGATCCGGTTGACCGACATCGAGCCAGGCGATCACCGCGTCCAGGATGAAGGCGGGAATGACCTGCGCCGCCCAGTCCTGCCACGGTCCGTCCGCGATCGCGGTGGTGAGATACCGCTGGGCCAGCAGCGTCGAATAGCTGCGGACCAGATCGGTGACATCGCGGAATTCGGGCTCGCGAACCGCGTGCCGGAACAGCAGGCGAAAGGCCTCCGGATCCGCGGCGGCCGCGGCCAGCAAGGCGGAAATGCTAGTGCCGTCGATATTTTCGGTGCCGACCGCATCGCCGAGTCGGCTGTAGGCCCGTTCGAGCACGGCTCCGTACAGATCGGCCTTGGAGGCGAAGTGCCGGTACAGGATCACATGGGTAATGCCCGCTTCGGCGGCGATGTCATCGAGACCCGTTGCGCTGAAGCCATTTCGGGCCACGGCGCGGGTGGCGGCGGCCAGGATCTGCTCGCGTCGCTCGGCGCGCGGCATGCGTCGCGCGGGCGTCGGGTCCTTCGGCAAGACATCACCTCCTTGTTCAAGTGGAATGATACAAGTGATTATGTTTAAGTTGACTTGTACAAGCTAGCGTGAAGCTCGAGGAGTGAGCCATGACCGCAGATTCGCCGGAACTCGTCTGCCCCTTCACCGGCGGCGATGCCACGCCCACCTCGATCAGCCGGGTCCGCACCGCCACCGGCGACGAAGCCTGGAAGGTCACCGGCTATCGCAAGGTCAAGGAGTTGTTCACCGACGTGCGGCTCGGACGCTCCCATCCGACGCCGGAAACCGCGGCACGGTCATCGGAATCGGTGTTCTTCGGTCGGCCGTTCGGCAACTTCGAGACCGAGCCCGCCGATAACGCGCGCATGCGCGGACTGCTGAATCCGATGTTCTCGGCCAAGCGGATGCGCGAACTGACGCCGCGGGTCGCCGCATTCACCACCCAACTGCTCGACGATATGGCCGACCAGGGCTCGCCCGCCGACCTGCACAAGGCATTCGCCGAACCGCTGCCCCTGCTGGTCATCAGCGAACTGCTCGGTGTGCCCTACGAGGATCGCGCACAGTTCCGCGCCTGGAGCGAGGCGCTGTTCGACACCAGCGACGGCGCGAAATCGGGACAGGCCGGGGCCGAATGGTTCCTCTATTGCAAGTCGCTGGTCGAACGGCGCCGCCGCGAGCCGGGCGAGGGCGTGATCGCGAAGCTGTGCGAGGTGCCGGACCTGCCCGACGATGCCATCGCGACGCTGTCCATGGGGTTGCTCTTGGCCGGGCACGAGACCACGGTCGTCGAAATCGGCCTGTGCACCGTGCAATTGCTGCGGAATCCGGCGCAGTGGCGGAAGCTGGTCGAGCAGCCGGAGCTGATACCGGGCGCGATCGAAGAATTGCTGCGAGTACACGACTCCACCGCCTTCGCCCGCTATGCGCGCACCGATATGGAGATCGACGGCGTCACCATCCGGACCGGCGATCTGGTGCTGCTGGACGTCGATTCGGCCAACCACGATCCGGAGATCTTCAGCAACGCGCGCCAACTCGACGTGACCCGCGCGGAGGGACAGCATCTGGCGTTCGGCTATGGCCTGCACTATTGCACCGGCGCACCGCTGGCCCGCATCGAACTGCAGGTCGCCTTCGGTCAGCTCATCTCCCGCTTCCCGACCCTGCATCTGACCGTGGATCCCGACACCCTGCCGGTCCGGGAGAACGTGGTCACCAAGGGCCTGACCGCATTGCCCGTCGCATGGTGAACGCGGCACGGATCTGCACCGCGATCGCCTGCCTCCTCGTCGGCGTGGCGGCTCCGACTTCCGCTGTGGCCGAGCCGGTTTCGTGTGCACCGGCCGCCGCGACCATTGCCGCCGCCGCGGTCGTGCGGGATGAGGACTGGGCGGAGGGCCTGGCCTATGACGCGCGGGGCGACCTGTGGGTCTCGCGGGTACGGCGCAATGAGGTGGTGCGCTATGACCCGTCCGGCCGGGTGACCGCCACCGTGGCCGTCCCGTATCCCGGCGCGGTGAAACTCGGTCCGGGCCAACAGATCTACGTGACGTACGGCAACTTCCTCACCAATCTGGTGCCCGGTGCAACCGGCGGCGGAGTCGTCCGCATCGACCCCGAAGCCGCGATACCGGAGGCCGAGACCTTCGTCTCCGGACTCGGGATGGCCAATGGCGCGGCCTTCGATGCGGCGGGCAACCTGTTCGTCGCCGATACTTCGACCGGCGTCATCCGGATCCGGCCCGATGGCAGCCTCGATACCGAATGGTCCGACCGGGCAAAGCATTTCGGTGCCGACGGCATTCTGGTCGATGGCAATGCCCTCTACGTCACGCTGTATCTCAGCCCGAACGGGCGCATCCTGCGCATCCCGCTCGACGACCCGGCACATGCCACCGTCGTCGCGGAGCTGGCCGCCGGACCCGGCGCACCACCGCTGCCCGACGATCTGGCCATCGGCCCGGATGGTCTGCTCTATGACGCCACCACCTCCGGGCGACTGGTGCGCATCAATCCCGCAGACCACTCGACCTGCACCATCCTGACCGGCGAGCCGATGACCTCGCTCGTGGTAACGCCCGAGCGTGAGTTCCTGGTCGGCACCGCGAGCGGAAACCTGCTGCGGGTGCGTCCGTCCGACTGAAATCGACTGTCCTGCCCGAGAACTCAGACACAGTAAGGAGTGCGCCATGACCGTCGAATCAACGCATGGCTGCCCGGTCACCGGTTCGGTCGACACCATCCGCCGGACGCGGACCGCACTGGGCGACGAAGGCTGGCTGGCCACCAGTTATGCGCAGGTCCGGACGCTATTCGCCGATCCACGGCTCGGCCGCGCGCACCCCACCCCGGAAACCGCAGCGCGGGTGTCGGATTCGGTGTTCTTCGGCGGTCCGCTCGGCAATTTCGAGACCGAGCCCGCTGATCAGGCGCGGCTGCGCGAATTGGTGGTGCCGTTCTTCTCACCACGGCGGATGCGCGATCTCGGGCCGCGGGTGGACGAGCTGACCACGCGGTTGTTCGACGAGATGGCCGCACAGGGCTCACCCGCGGATCTGCACACCGCGGTGGCGCTGCCATTGCCGCTGCTGGTCATCTGCGAGCTGCTGGGTGTGCCCTACGCGGACCGCGATCAGTTCCGCGCCTGGACCGAAGCGCTCGGCGACCAGCAGGACGGCGCGAAGGTGCAGCAGGGTGTCGCCGGGTTGTTCGAGTACTTCATGGCATTGGTGCAGCGCAAACGCAGCGATCCCGCCGATGATGTGCTGTCGCATCTGTGCGCGCGGGACGATCTGTCCGATCAGGGCATCGCGACCCTCGGCCTCGGATTGTTGTTCGGCGGCCATGAGACCACGGTGGTGCAGATCGGGGTCGGCGCCAAACGGCTGCTGGAGAATCTGACGCAATGGCAGGCGCTGGTCGACGATCCCGGCCTGGTGCCGACCGCGATCGAGGAACTGTTGCGGGTGGCCGACGCCACCCAGATGCCCCGCTACGCGCGCACCGATATGGAGATCGACGGCAATGCGGTGCATGCGGGCGATCTGGTCCTACTGGATCTGACCGCGGCCAACCATGATCCGACGGTCTTCGCCGATCCCGACCACGTCGATGTGACCCGGAAGAACGGCTCCCATGTGACCTTCGGATACGGCGCGCGCCACTGCATCGGCGCACCGCTGGCCCGCATCGAACTGCAAACCGTATTCACTCAGTTGGTGACCCGCTTTCCGACCATGCGGCTGGCCGTCGATCCGGCCGCGGTACCGATGCGCACCAATTCCTTCACCGGCGGTGTCGAGGAGTTGCCCGTGAAGTGGTGAAAAACGTTGGCGTAACCGGATCTTGTTAGGCTGCTCCCTTTGGGGGATGCAGGCTGACAGGAGTACGGTTATGCCCTTCGTAACCTCCGCTGGCGCGAAAGTCCACTTCTTCGACAGCGAAGGGACGGGGCCAGCGGTGGTGCTGGGGCATGCCTTCCTCATGGATCACGAGATGTTCGCGAAGCAGGTTGCCGCGCTGGCACCGAAATACCGTGTCATCTCGATAGATGCGCGCGCGCACGGACTGACCGAGCACGACGACAGCGCCTTCAGCTTCTGGGATCTGGCCCGCGACGCCTGGGCGGTACTCGACCGGCTCGGCATCGACCGGGTGGTCGTCGGCGGCGCCGGGCAGGGGGGATTCACGGCGCTGCGCATGGCATTGCTGTGCCCGCCGCGGGTGGACGGGTTGGTCCTGCTCGGCTGCTCGGCGCGGGCGTACAGCGAGGTGCAGCGCATCGGCTACCGGCAGGTCACCGATGCCTGGACCGGGACCGCGCCCTTGGCGGCGATCGCGAAGATGGTCGCGGGGCTGGTCATCGGCAGCGATCGGGCCGATCATCAACCGTGGCTGGCGAAATGGCTGAGCGGTGATCGGGAACGCATCGCCGCGGCGGCCGACTGTCTGGTCAATGTGGATGACATCACCGATCTGCTCGGCGATATCGCCTGCCCGGCATTATTGGTACGCGGTGCCGCCGACCCCGCCTTCGACCATGACGTCATGGACGCATTGGCACAGGGACTCGGCGGCCGGTCGGAATTGCACACCGTCGAGGGTGCGGCGCATACGCCGAATCTGACCCACGCGCGCGAAATCGATGAGCTGATGCTGGAATTCCTCGGTCGACTCTGCCGGTAGTACTACTGGCCGGTGGTACCACTGGCCGTGGGGTGACCAACGCCTGGTCCGGCGAAACTCTTGCCCATAGCGCGGCGCGCTTGTTGTATTCGATATGGCGGCGCCGCCAATTCCGTTCCAGTAGAACGTGATTCACATAATCGCTCTGGGGGTGTCGCCGTCGTGCGGCCCCGGCGTGGGTAGGAAATGCAATGAGGGTTTCTTTTCTGTTCGGTGGCCAGGTCAGCCTGACGGCAGAGGTCATCGATGAGTTCTGCGTGCGGTGTCCGGCCATCGCGTTCGCCTATGACGAGGCCGCCGCGGCGACCGGACTATCGGTGGATCGCCTGCGTGCCAGGGAAATGGCCGAAGAGCTGGCCGGCGCACCGGAGGATCGGCACAGTCTCGGCGCACTGCGCCAGGCGGCATTCGCGCTCGGGCTGGCCGAGGAGCTGGCCGCACGCGGTTTCGAGCCCGAGGCGGCCGGTGGTTTGAGCCTCGGCGCGCTGATCAGCACCTGTGTGGCCGGAGCCGTATCGCGACATGAGCTGTTCGGCATGCTGCACCACCGGCGACTGGTACCGGAATCGCCGGAAGGCGTTACCGCACACGGGATGGGACTGATGTACGTGCCGATCGAGGACGATCCGGCGAATTATTACGGTGCGCGACGCCCCGGTGTGCACCTGGCGGTGGATACCGGTCCGATCGATGAGGTGCACCGATCGTTCGTGCTGTCCGGCTACCTCACCTCGCTGCAGGAGATATTGGCCGAGGTCGAGGCGTCGTCCGATACCCGGCAGATGTTCGTCCTCGATGCATACAAGGGTGCGTTCCATTCGCCGCTGCAACGGCATGCCGCGGATTTCATGCGCGGTTTCGTCGACGGCATGACCTTCCTCGATCCGAAATTCCCGGTCTGCTCGCCGGTACGTCAGCGCAGCCTGACCACCGCCGACGATGTCCGGGATTTCGTACTGCACAACAACTTACTGCCCGCTCGGTATGAGCCGTTGATCCAGGAGATGGATCGCATCGGCGTGCGCGGCGGCCTGATCCTCGGGCCGGGCCTGCCGCAACCCGCGGTTCGCCCCTTCCCGGTCGAATTGGTCGCCGAGCCAACCGATCTCGACCGGCTGCCGGAATTGGCCATACTGCTCGGCGAGCGGGATGTGCAGAGCGTATGAAGCGTTTCGAACAGCGCCGGGTGCTGGTGACGGGAGCGGGTTCCGGAATCGGCCGGGCGATCGTATTGCGGCTGCTCGCGGAGGGCGCGACGGTGGTCGGTATGAGCCGGACCGGCGATGGCCTCACCAAGACCGAGCAGCTCGCGCTCGATCAGGGCGATGGCGACCGGCTCACCGTTGCGGTGCTGGATATTTCGGATGAGGCGGCCGTCGCGCATACCGTGCCCGCCGCGATCGCCGGGATCGGCGGCCTGGACGTTCTGGTGAATGCCGCCGGGATCGTGCGCATGTCGCATACCCACGAGACCGGCACCGAGCTGTGGAATACCGTCCTTGGCACCAATCTGACCGGATCATTTCTGGTCACCAGGACCGCCCTGCCCGCACTGCTGGATTCCGGGCGCGGTGTGGTGGTCAATATCAGCTCGAATGCCGCATCCTATGCCGCGCCGTATCGGGCGGCGTATGCGGCGAGTAAGGGCGGGCTGGAGGCGCTCACGCGGGTGCTGGCATTGGAGTACAGCAAGCGGAATCTGCGTGCGGTCTGTGTCTCGCCCGGCGGTATCGAGACGGCGATGACCTACAGCCTGTTGGATGTGCCGCCGGATATCGACCCGGGGTTGCTGAGCAAGATGGCTCCGGCCATCGGCCCGCTGCTCGGTGCACCCGAGATGGTCGCGGGCGTGGTCGCCATGGTTGCCTCCGATGATGGTGAATTCATCACGGGCACAACGATTCACGTCGATGGCGGCGCGCACATCTAGCTGGGCGAGGAAGTCAGGTAACGCTGGAGGGTCGGTGCGATGTCCGCGATGATCTGGTCGCGGGTCAGGCCGACCACCGGCGGCAGCTCGAGCACGTAGCGGCACAGTGCGAGCCCGAGCATCTGGGTGACGATCAATCCCCCGCGGCGCTGCGCATCGGCTGGATCGCCGAAGCGCAGCACCGCGGGGAGCACCTGTTCGGTGAAGATCTGCCGAAAGCGTTCGCTCACGGTCTCATCGGTGATCGATGAGCGCAGCAGAATCACCAGCACCTTGTTATCGGGCTGGTCCTCCCAGATCGCCAGGAATCGGCGAACCAGCAACTCGCCGAGGCTGCTCGGCTCGGCCGACGCCAGATCCGGCAGCTCGAGGCGCACATCGACGGCCGCCGCGAACAGTCCGTCCTTGCTGCCGAAATAGCGCATCACCATCGATGGATCGATGGCGGCGTCGGCGGCGATGGCGCGGATGGTCGCCTTGCGGAACCCCTCGGCGGCGAAGCGGGCGCGGGCGGCTTCCAGAATGGCCGCGCGGGTCGCGTCCGAGCGGCGCGCAGGCGGTTGATCAGTGTCGATACTCATGCCAACAAGTGTAGGCCAACAACTGTTGACGTTCCTAGTCGATCGGGGCTACAGTTATGCCAACGAGCGTTGGCCTACAGATGTTGACTTAGGAGTTCCGATGAACACCACCCCGCTGCCGGAGACCACTTCCGTCGTCATCGTCGGGGCCGGTCCGGCCGGATTGACCACCGCGATCACCCTCGCCGACGCCGGAATCGATTTCGTCCTGCTGGACCGGCTCACCGAGGGCGCCAACACCTCCCGCGCCGCCGTCGTGCACGCCAGAACGCTGGAGGTGCTCGACGGACTCGGCATTGCCGGTGAACTCATCTCTCGCGGCATCGTGGTGCCGACCTTCACGGTGCGCGACGGCGGCCGCACCCTGGCCACCGTGCGGTTCGACGGACTGCCCACCGAGTACCCGTACACGCTGATGGCTCCGCAGGACACCACCGAGGCGGTCTTGCTCGAGCGGCTGCACAAGGCGGGCGGCGAGGTGTACCGGCCCTACGAGATCACTCGCGTCGCCGACGAAAACGGCGGCGTCACAGTCGAATACACCGATGGCACCGGCGCACGCGGCCGCATTCGCGCGGACTATGTGGTCGGTGCGGACGGTATGCACAGCATCGTCCGTGAGCAGGCGGGCATCGGCTTCACCGGTGCGACCTATCCGGAATCCTTCGTACTCGCCGACGTCCGGATGGACTGGCCGATCGCGCGCAACGAAGTGACGCTGCACCTTTCACCCGAGGGCGTAACGGTGGTTGCGCCACTGCCCGACGACACCGAGCCCAACCGCTACCGGGTCGTCGCCACCGTCGCCGAGGCCCCCGAACACCCGACCCTCGAGGACATCCGAGCCATCCTGGACACTCGCGGCCCCGGCGGCGCCGTGCAGGTCCGCGAGGTGCAGTGGAGCTCGCGCTTCCGGGTGCACCACCGGGTGGCCGACCACTACCGCGCGGGCCGGGTGCTGCTCGCAGGCGACGCCGCCCACGTGCACAGCCCCGCAGGCGGACAGGGCATGAACACCGGCATCCAGGACGCCGCCTTCCTCGGCCCCTTGCTCGCCCGAGTCATCAACGGCGAGCCCGACACCGTACTGGACACCTACGAAACCACCCGCCGCCCAGTAGCTCTCGGCGTCGTCGCCTTCACCGACCGCATGACCAAGATGGCCACCCTGCGCCCACTGCCCGCCCGCCTGGCCCGCAACACCGCGATATCCATCCTGACCAGCATCCCCAGCGTCCGCACCAAGCTCGCCTACCAACTGGCCGAACTCGCCAACCGCTGAAGCCACCACGAACGCCTCCGCCCGCCAGCGGAGGCGTTCGTCATTCCCAGTCCACGGTTGGGTCTGCAGTGTCGATCGGGGGATTTCCAGTCGCCTCGACGCCTCAGGAGGCACACCGGTGACTATAGGGGCTCAACGACTCTCGAATCTCAGCCTTGACACGGTGGCCCACGATCTCGACGCAACGATCTACTGAACAGATTCCCCGCATGTGCGGGGGGTGCACGTAATCAATGGAACCGATCTTCGCGCAGTTGCGTCCAACTACTCAGGCGTGTGGTTTCCGCCGGTCCCGTCCCGGGACCGGGCCGAGCCATATCGGTATGAAGGAGCGTGGGCATGGCCAGTGTTCTAACCGTGGACATCGAAGTGCTGGCCAAGGCTGTCCAGTCGCTGAACAGCGCCGAACAGGTGCTGAACGAGGCGATGACGGCGATGTCCAAAGACAGCCACAAAGATATCGGTACCAAGGAACTCAACAACGCCGCCGACAGTTTTCAAACCCGATGGAAGTACGGCATCGAGCGCATCGGTGAGTCGGCCAGGGTGACCGCGGAGGGGGTCTCGCAGTGCCTCGCGGCCTACCAGGCGACGGACGACGCCTTCACGAAGGCGCTCGAGGCGGCCAAAGCCGTCGTTGACGCCGAGGAGAAGGCGTGACCGAGAACCCGTATCCCAACCTGGGCTTCAACCCGTGTCCCGGCGCGGTGAGCGACGTGGCCGGTTTGCAAGGGCAGATCAGCAAATCGTACGAGGCGGTCAAAGAGACCGATCAGCTGTTGAGCCGTTTGCGCAACAGCAACGACGATGCGTGGAAGGGCGACGCTGGCAATGCATTCCGGGCCAGCTTCGACGCCACGCTGGCGCAGGATCTCGGCTATGCGCAGAGCTCACTCGAAAGAGCGGTCGCGCTGATCCAAGAGTGGCACACGAACCTCGTCAGCTTCCAAGAGACCGCCAAGGGACTAGAGACCGAGGCGGCGGAAGCCAAGGGACAGCACACACAGGCTGTCGCGACTTTGAACCAGGCTAATTCCAATCCAGACCTGTTACTGGCGAACCAGCGTTTCTCGGACGCGGAGAGCTTGCAGGCAGCACAAACCCGCCTCAATGCTGCGGTCGCCCAGGTAAATTCCGCCAGTGCATCCGTTGATGATCGGCAAGCGAAGATCGAAGCGATCATCAAACGCGCACGCGAGCTCGAAACCACTCACGACACCCTCGCCCGTCGAATCGCCAGCGAATTGGATGCCGCCGCAAAGGATTTCGCTCCGAGTCCGCCCGACAAGAGCATCTGGGATCGGATCACCGACGCTGTCAAGAGCCTGGGCGAATGGATCGATGAGCACCGTGCGGGGATTCATCAAGCGCTGTCGATTGTCGCTGCGGTCGGCAGCGTTATCGCCGTGTGCACACCCCCGCCGATCGATGCGATAGGTTTCGCGGTCGCCGCAGCCGCGACGGTTGGTCTCGTAGGGCTTGATTTGTCTGATCCAGAAATACGACGCGGCCTCGCGAACGGCGAACTCAGCGCGTGGAAGACGGTTGGCCTGGACTCGTTGGGAATTGCTCCTGTCGGCGGCGCTGGTATTTCTGCGGCCAAGGTCGGATTGAATCTCCTCAAGGGTGGTGAGGCTGTTGCGGTCGGGGCACGTGCCGCGCAGACAGTTAGCACAGCCGAACGATTCGGCACTGCGGCACTCAACGCTGTGACGCACGAACCGCTGCTATCGTCCAAGATCGTTTCCGCACTCGGCGGTGCGAAAGTTGCTGAGGCGTTGAAGCTCGATGGCGCAGCGACCAAGGTACTGCAATTGACCGGAGTTGCCGGGCCGCACGCGTCCGTCTCCGCAGTTGAGGCGGTAGATGTGTTTGCCCGATCGGGTAAAGCGGTGAAGGCGATGGTCACCCCGCTGGTCGGAGGCGACGACTGAGATGTCGACAACCGCGGAATCCGCAAATATCTCCATCACTGTCGACGTACCGCAGGGGTACGTCGATCTGCCGCTCGACACAATTGATGATTCGATCGCACAAACGGAATCGTTGTTCGCGTCACTCGGACCCGGTGCAGTGAGTTCAGCTGCACCCGCAGTCCTCCAGGCATTGCGGGTCCTGCTTACCCGACTGGCGCAGCTCAACACCGTCTACTGTGGCCTCGGGAGACATATGTCGGCGGATGGTCAGCAGATCTCGTCGACGTTGACTATCACGGTAAGCGAGTATGGCGAGCGAAGAAATCCGCGGTTGACGCTGGGAGACGTACTTACCGGGCGGCTCGACGCTGGTGAGAAATACGAAAACGCAGAATTCTTGGAGATCTCGGGGCGATCGGTGCTGTTCCTCGACAGGGTGCGGTCCGTGCCGACCCCCGACCTGCCCGGGTACGACGCGTCCGAGCTCGAGCAGTCGGTCTATCAAATCGAGGCGGTCGTTTCTTCACCGGACGGATCCGCGATCGCTGTCATCGAATTGTCCACACCATTCGTAGATTACGGGGATGAATACCTTCTGCCGATTGTCGCGATGGCTGTATCGATAGAATTCACGATAACCCCGATACAGTCTGCGATGTTCTCGCTGGATCTATGAGGCGTGGTCATGTCCCACAACAAAGTTACCAGGGTGCCTCCGGCAATATCCTGCCCTGAAACCAAAGCGGCGGCACGGAAGGGGGCGGTCGGCCGTTGGTCGTTGATGCTGATCGGCTTGGTGTGCCTGCCGTTGACTGTGGTACTGATCGACGTTGGAGACCGTATCGAGTCAGCGACGCTATCAAGGCTTGTCGATTTCGTCAGGAATCTGGCGGCTGGCGGCATGACGGTGGGCCTCATCTTGGGCGGCGTCTTGTTCTGGATCAATCGGAGAAGACGCCGAGCGATCAGGCGGTACCCCTGGGTTGTCTGGCGAATAAACTACATCGCTACCGGCCGTTACGAATGGGTGGAACTGCTCGACCGGAACGGTCAAGTGGTTTCCGGTCTGATTTTGAGCACGTGGGCCAAAGATATCGGAAAGCTCGTAAATCACAACACATCAGAGATTTGGTTTGCCGGAGACCCGGCGAAGTATGGAGTAATTTCCCGACCGGGTGGCAGCGACCTCCGATACGCGTACGTCTCCAAACTGCGACCGCCACCGCGGTGGACTTTCCGGACGGACGAACCGAGGGGCGGCATCGGCGGAGGTGCACCGTTGTCAGGCGCTCCGGAGTACGAATTGGCACGAGAACGCGGTCAGTTGCTGATGAAGCCCGTTGGAGAGCTCGGCGCAGCCCCGGCGCGGCATGGTGCCAAGGGGGATAGCAGGTATCCGTCATCCCGTATGCTCCGGCGGGTCTTGGCATTCGCCTTCGACTGGGTCCTACACCTCGGCATCGGGCTCGGCGCGGCAATCGCTATCAGCCCCGAGTTCTCGTTCGAGGCCGCCACACGGTTTGATTGGAAGCATCTCGGCGTGAGCCCGATCATCGCGCTCGGGTTCTGGCTTTTGACCTCTGCGGTCGACCGAGTCTTTGTGCAAGCGATCTTCCATACGACGGTGGGCAAGGCGCTGTTCGGATTGGTCATCATTCGCCCCGGCGACGGCACCTACCCTCCGTTCGGAAGATTGCTGGCCGTGTGGTTGGTCAATGTGTATCTGGCAGTGGCAATTCCGATCGATGGACCGGGACCGGAGAGAATCGAAGACTACTTCCTGCCAGCTGTACGACGACGAGACCGACAGCCTAAATCTTTTAATGATACGACTGGAAACGGTAAAGGAGATTTGAATGGTATTATTGAAAAATTAGATTACATAAAGTATTTAGGCGTGGACTA